>JAVHYG010000096.1 GCA_031119195.1 Rickettsiella sp.
GTATTGCGGTATCAACTGAGCGGGGGTTAATGGTTCCAATTATACGAAATGCAGATAAATTGAGTTTTGCTGAAATTGAAAAGTCGATTGCGAATTATGGTAAAAAAGCCAAAGAAAATCAGATTTCTATTGAAGAAATGACGGGCGGTACTTTTACCATTACTAATGGCGGTGTGTTTGGATCGTTACTCAATATGCCGATTATTAATCCGCCGCAAAGTGCTATTTTAGGCATGAATACCATACAAGAAAGACCTGTCGTTGAAAATAGCCAAATTGTAATTCGTCCAATGATGTATGTCGCTTTATCGTATGATCATCGGCTTATTGATGGTAAAGAATCGGTAGGTTTCTTAAAGACTGTTAAAGAATTTTTAGAGGATCCTGCTCGTTTGCTGATCGAAGTCTAATGCTAATGTGGATGCATTTCATGTGATTGGAATACCGCTCGCAATGACGTTAAAAAATTTGCAGCATCAAGTACGAGCGGATATTTCCATATTTTTCTATGTTATTTTTAATACCTCCTTTTTTGTTATACTTATATTAGTAACATGGTTTACAAATCAACATTACTATCTGTGAAAAAAGGATTAGATTGGATACGAGTAATTGGGTGGACAAATCACACATCCGTTTAAGCTACATTACTCATTTTTATTGTAACCAGCAAAATATCGATTCCGTCATTTGTTTGCTGCGTTTGTATGAACAATACGACCCCGTACTTCTGGATGTAATCGAATTTGTTGTTGTTGATGATGGTTCACCCATTACTTATTCACTTCAGAAATTCAATTTAAACCTCACATGGTTGCGTATTAACGAAGACATTCCCTGGAATCAAGCGGGCGCTCGTAATTTGGGCGTGACTTATGCTAAATCGGATCGAATAGTACTAACAGATTTAGATCATATGTTTCCGGAAATGACGCTGCGTTATATGGCTTATTGCAGCCATCCAGGAAGAAATTTTTTTAAGATCTATCGAGCCTGTCAAGAAACAGGAAAAATTATAAGGGCACATTGGAATATTTTTTATTTTTCGCGCGCACGTTTTCTACGATTGTATGGTTATGATGAGGCCTTTGCGGGTCGCTATGGTTTTGAAGATTTATGGCTTTCTCGATTCCAAAAATATCTTGGCTCCAGACAGTGTTACCTACCTAAAAAATATCGTTGCTTTGAAAGACAAGTTGATAGAAATAAGTCTTATCATAGCCTAATCCGCGATATGACTGAAAATCGTGAAATATATAACAGAAAAAAAAAGGAATTTAAGTGTTATGGCCAAGAATTTGGTCATAGTCGAATATTCTTGAATTTTACCTGGCAAATGATGTTATCTCATTGTCGAAAACTGCCGAAAAAGCGAATAAAAAAATATTATAATTTCTGGTGGCTACGTTATTTCTCGTCTTATTTAGCACGTTGAACATTTTTTTTGCTATATTTAGGGTGAGTTAGTATGATATGCGTTTGTCCTTGAAGATAACGATTGGAGAATAACGAGTACCATGAATCTACACGAATACCAAGGTAAACAATTATTTAGTGACTATGGTTTGCCTGTTCCTCCTGGCAAGATTGCAAAAAATGTTGCAGAAGCCATAGCAGCAACAGACGAATTAGGCGGCGATGCGTGGATGGTGAAGGCGCAAGTGCATGCGGGAGGGCGTGGTAAAGCCGGTGGTGTTAAATATGTTAATAGTAAGGAAAAAGTTGCTGCGGAAACAAAACGTTTACTCGGTACGCGTCTCGTTACATTCCAAACGGATGCCAATGGTCAGCCCATCAATGAGGTTTTAATTGCAGAACCTTGTGACATTAAACGAGAACTTTATTTAGGTGCTGTATTAGATAGGACGACACGGCGCGTTGTGATCATGGCGAGTACCGAAGGCGGCGTGGAAATCGAAAAAGTAGCAGAAGAAACACCGGAAAAAATAGTAAAGATAGCAATGGATCCGTTAGTTGGCATTATGCCTTACCAAGCGCGTGAGATGGGTTTTAAACTTGAACTTAATGCGACTCAGTTAAAAGAGTTTACCCATATTTTAATTCAATTAGGGAAAATGTTTGTTGAGCGTGACCTCAGTTTAGTTGAAATTAATCCACTGATTGTTGATAGTAAAGATAGAATTGTTTGTTTAGATGCCAAAGTGGTGGTGGATGACAATGCCCTATTTAGGCAACCCGCATTGAAAGCGATGCGCGATGCTTCTCAAGAAGATGAACGAGAAAATCGTGCGCATGAATGGGAATTAAACTACATTGCGCTGGATGGTGATATTGGTTGTATGGTCAATGGCGCCGGTCTTGCAATGGCTACCATGGATTTGATTAAACTGCATGGCGGTAATCCAGCTAACTTTCTTGATGTAGGTGGAGGAGCTACACAAGAACGCGTTACTGAAGCGTTTAAGATTATTTTGTCTGACGAAAAAGTGAAAGGCATTTTAGTTAATATTTTTGGTGGGATCGTCCGTTGTGACATGATTGCAGATGGCATTATTGGTGCTGTCAGGGAGGTAGGCATAAAAATTCCTGTGGTGGTACGTTTGGAAGGAAATAGTGCAGAGCAAGGAAGTCAGAAGTTATCAGCAAGTGGTTTAAATATCATTGCTGCGAAAAGTCTCACTGATTCAGCGCAACAAATTGTTGCTGCAGTAAAAACTCCTTTAGCGGTTTAATTTTTTCGAAAAGGTTATTAAAAAATATGAGTATATTAGTCGACAAGCATACTAAAGTTATTTGTCAGGGCTTTACTGGAAAACAAGGGACTTTTCATTCTGAACAAGCCATTGAATATGGTACGCAAATGGTGGGTGGTGTCACACCAGGTAAAGGCGGTAGCCAGCATTTGGGATTACCTGTGTTTGATACTGTAAAACAAGCCGTTGCGCAAACGGGTGCTGATGCAAGTGTTATTTACGTTCCCGCTCCTTTTTGTAAAGATTCTATTATAGAAGCGGCTGATGCAGGTATTCGCTTGATTGTCTGTATTACCGAAGGAATTCCGGTTTTAGATATGCTAGAAGTTAAGGTAACGCTAGAAAATAACTATTCGAAAACGCGTTTAATTGGACCTAACTGTCCCGGTATTATTACGCCAGGTGCTTGTAAAATCGGTATTATGCCAGGATTTATTCATAAATCAGGCCGGGTTGGGATTGTCTCCCGCTCAGGAACGTTAACCTATGAAGCAGTAAAACAAACGACTGATTTAGGTTTAGGTCAAAGCACTTGCATAGGGATAGGGGGAGATCCGATTCCGGGGTTAAATTTTGTCGATGTGCTACGTCTTTTCCAAGCTGACCCGCAAACCCAAGCGATTCTTATGGTAGGTGAAATTGGAGGAACGGCTGAAGAAGAAGCTGCCGAGTTTATTAAAGCCCATGTAACAAAGCCCGTTGTTTCTTACATTGCGGGCGTGACTGCACCGGTGGGAAAACGTATGGGACATGCAGGCGCTATTATATCAGGAGGTAAAGGAACAGCGAGCGAGAAATTTAATGCCTTGCAAGCAGCGGGAGTTCATACTGTGAAATCGCCGACAGATATGGGCAAGGCAGTGGCTGAACTCATATGATTTTTGAAACCATTTTAGAGTCTATAGGAAACACACCACTAGTAAATCTAGCTAAGCTTTCGCCAAATAAACAGGTCACTATTTTGGCGAAATGTGAGTTTATGAATCCTAGTGGGAGTATTAAAGATAGAATTGTTGATTATATTATTCGTGATGCAGAACGTCAGGGGCTTTTAAAGCCGGGCGGGACGATTGTAGAAAATACGTCGGGTAATACTGGCGCTGCAATCGCGATGATAGCTGCAATAAAAGGTTATAAAGCTATTTTGACCATGCCAGATAAAGTGAGCCAAGAAAAGCAAAACGCTTTAAAGGCATTCGGTGCAGAAATAGTTGTTACACCGACATCTGCGCCACCTGATTCACCGGAACATTACGTTAATGTTGCAAAACGAATTGCTGCGCAAACAGCGAATAGTTTTAGGATTGATCAATATGATAATCCTAAAAACCCTGAAGCGCATTATACTACGACGGGTCCAGAAATTTGGCAGCAGACTCAAGGGCAATGCGATATTTTTATTGCAAGTGGTAGCACGGGTGGTACCGTTTCGGGTGTGGGAAAATATCTTAAAGAGAAAAATCCTAACATCCAGATCATTATGCCCGATCCGATCGGGTCAATTTATTATGCTTATTTTAAAACTGGAAAAATTCCGGTCTCAGGGAATTGTAGTTATTTTGTAGAAGGGGTGGGAGAAGATCACTTAGCAAAAGCAATGGATTTTTCTGTTGTGGATGATGTTATTCCGTTTACGGATAAAGATGCCTTTTTTACAGCAAGGCAACTAGCGAGAGAGGAAGGTATTTTAGCTGGCGGCTCTGCGGGAGCCAATGTATGGGCAGCATTACAGCTTACTCAAAAACTTACAAAACCAACGACAATTGTTACCATTTTGCCGGATAGCGGCATTAAATATCTAAGTAAAATGTATAATGATGCGTGGATGCAATCCCAACAACTTTTTTAAAATTTTAACGGAAATACATTCAAAAAACCAATAGGCGTTATCCCTAGCCAAATACATAGCGTCCGGTTAATTGGATAGTATGGGTCGTTAAATTTCTCAAACTAAAGGGTCGAATTATGGCGTCAACCTGTTGATCAAAAACATCATTTAGTGATGCGCTTAACAATTTACCCACTTCAACGCGGCCAAAATTATTATAGATATACCCTAAACTTAACCAAAAGTTTTCAGTTACTAAATAATCTAATCCCGCCCCCACTTGATAGCTAAAACTGCTTACATCTGAAGACGAAGTTGTCAGCGTTATAGGTGCCGGGTTAGTGGTGTCAGGATCTTTTATAAAGAAAGGTGCTTTCTGTTTACTTTTATTCCAAGAAGCCCCTAAGCCTAGATTGACATAGGGCATAAAATGACCCCATCGATAAACATCCAATTTTAAATTAGCTAGCAAACTTCTTTGCAAAAATTCGTAGTTAGTTTGAGAAGTTAAGACTAATGGTTGGAATCCAGCTTGTTGTGAAATAAAAGTAAAATCCGTTAACGTTTTTTCATTAGTAAAATTACTGTATCGATAGCTTAGCCCTAAATTTATAAACGGAAAATAAGGTGAATCAATTCGATAAGCATTTTCCCATAAAAGACCCGCTTCTAGTGCCAGATTATCGTATAAATTATGTCCTTTTGGGGATATTAAGAAAGTTGTAATTACCCCAGTAGCAACAGGAAGAGCTGCGCTGTAGCTTGCTGAAGGTATGTGGGTATCAAACGCCTTCCCTAAACCAAAATCCACATAGTAAGTGCAGCCTAATCCTTTTGCTTGTGCGGTCGAGGTTAATGCTAGACAAATGAAGCTAATGTAAAACGAATTCAGAATAGATGAGAAAATAGATCTTATCTTCATGAGAGTCCTTACATTAATAAACTAATAAAAAACTTTATTCTTATCTTTTCCATTAATAGATTACTATAACATATAATTTAGATAATTGCACTGAAATTCGGATAATTTTACTGAACAATCTGTCCTCCTTTTAAGTTTTGAGTCAAAGTTTGCGCACTCCTAACAAAAGCGTAAATTCTCGCTTTCTAAGAGTAATGTACGATCTCGTCTAAACTATCCAACTTAATTAAAAAACACCGTATGTCTCACATCTATTGAAATATCAAAACCTCAGCGCAGCTTTTCTGTGAGAATAGTCAGTTACAGACATTCCATGCTTTTCTTTTGTAACACTTCTTATCAGCAAATCGGCCAATAGTAAATTCTCGTGACATGCAACGTTTAATAATCGAAAGTTTTGGAGTATTTTAACTTTAGACATTGCGTGAGATATCTCTCTATTGTTGTTTACTATAAATCCTTTGGGTAGCTCTTGTAATATCGGATTTGCGTCAGTGCCTTTAAAGATAGCTGTCATTTCTATTAACGTTGCTGTTGTTTTTGCTACTCTAAGCTCTTTCTCACCGCCATAGGCGCGTCGAACGCCAAAACGTCGCCCTAAAAACCGACTTAAATAACCTGTAACATCTGAGTAATATGCAAGTCCTAGAACGCTGGTTCCTAATAAAGTAATTCCACCTATGGCATGAGCACCCCAACGCCATAGCCAATTGTTAAGACCTTTAGGCTCCTCTTTCGTTGCTGTTAATTTTTTAACAACTACTGAGGGCTCTTGCTGATTATATAAGTGAACTTGAGAGGCGACTCGTTTTGGCTTGAAAAAAGAAATACTTTCAGAACTAAAGTTACTTTGAATTTGGGAAGAAGGTAGATGT
>JAVHYG010000004.1 GCA_031119195.1 Rickettsiella sp.
ATTATTCATGACGTTTAAAAAGTAAGGAAGCATTGGTTCCACCAAATCCAAATGTATTTGATAAAGCCTAATCCAATATTAAGGCTTGGTATTTATTAGCGACAAAATTAAGATCTTTATAATCCTCATCAGAGTTATTAGGATTATTGAGATTAGATGGATTGCCTGGATGAGCTAAGTTAATAGTTGGTGGAGCTTTTTGATCTCGCAATGCTAAGATAGTGAAAATAGCTTCGACAGCGCCAGCGGCGCCTAATAAATGTCCCGTCATTGATTTAGTCGAACTAATCGCTAATTTTTTTGCGTGTTCCCCAAAGACGCGACGGATAGCCCTCAATTCGAGTTCATCGCCCAAGGGTGTAGAAGTGGCATGTGCATTGATATAGCCAACCTTTTCTTTCTCAATATTGGCATCGTGTAATGTGTTTAACATAGCTGTCATTGCACCCTGCCCCTCCGGTGCCGGAGTTGTCATATGATACGCATCAGCACTCATCCCAAACCCCACTAATTCAGCATAAATTGGCGCATTGCGTTGTTTAGCACGTTCGTATTCTTCTAAAATTAGAATACCCGCACCATCACCTAATACAAACCCATCTCTGTCTTTATCCCAAGGACGGCTAGCCGCTTGCGGGTCATCATTACGAACTGATAAGGCACGACATGCCGAAAATCCACCCAAACCTAACGGTGTAGTCGCCATTTCGGAGCCACCCACTATCATCACATCTGCATCACCATAGGCAATCGTGCGCGCACCTAAACCGATATTATGTGTACCTGTTGTGCAAGCGGTTACTACTGCAATATTAGGCCCCTTCATACCATAACGAATAGAGATTTGCCCCGCTAACATATTCGTAATAGCGCCGGGTATGAAAAATGGGGATATTTTTCTAGGACCTCCTTTCTCTAATTTTCTATGATTTTCCTCTATAAATGGTAAACCACCAATGCCAGAACCGACAGCAACTCCGATACGATCTGCATTTTTTTCAGTCACTTCCAATTTTGAATCACTAATAGCCTCTAGTGCAGCAGCTAAGCCAAATTGAATAAACAAATCCATCTTTTTTAAATCTTTTTTATCAATATAATCGCATCCATCAAAATTTTTAACGCTAGCCGAAAATTGGCAAGGAAAGCTAGAAATGTCAAAATGCGTTATAGGCGCAACACCACTTTTACCCGCAAGAATCGCTTCCCAGGTATCCTTTGTGTTAAGACCCAAAGCTGTCACCATTCCTAAACCAGTTATTACAATACGTCGCTGTTTTTTCTTCACTGTTTGCCCTCTATACGTTTACGAACTTTAACTGGACTTACGCGAAAAATTGAATTTTGGCTGTAGCACGCGGCGGCGACTTTTCGAGGAACGGAGTTTACTCAACTATAAATGAGTACCGTAGAAAAGTTGGCAACAAAGTGATACACCAAAAAACGGCTTTTCGCGTAAGTCTAGTTTAATTTTGAACGGATCCCTTGTCTGATTTTTCCTCATACTTTTTAATATAATCAACAGCTTGTTGAATGGTGCGTATTTTTTCTGCTTCTTCATCTGGAATTTCTGTATCAAATTCTTCTTCTAATGCCATCACAAGCTCAACGGTATCCAGAGAGTCTGCACCTAAATCATCGACAAAAGAAGCTTCCATCGTGGCTTCTTCTGGTTTTATATCAAGTTGTTCTACAACAACCTTTCTCACACGTTCTTCAATTGTACTCACTCCATCTCTCCTCTACTTTTATAAGAAAACCTGCCGCTTAGTTTATTCAATTTTTGCATTAACGCAAGTTACTTTACTTTGGAAATGCTGAAATTTACTTTATCTCTCTATTAAATATTTTACTATTAGCGGTTAAAAATCATATAAATAAATATGTTAATTCTACCTTTTAAAGCTAATAGCATATGCTTACGTAAGCATATGTGGTCGTTTTCGAAAAAAAAATTAATTTAACTTAGAACTCGAAAACTTGATTAAACCATGACCATTCCACCATTCACGTGTAATGTTTGACCGGTTATATAATCAGCCCATGATGAGGCTAAAAACACACAAGCATGTGCAATATCAATAGGCCTTCCTAACTGTTTAACAGGAATTTTTTGCAATAATGTTTTCTTTTGCTCGTCCGATAATTTATCGGTCATATCGGTTTCAATAAAACCAGGTGCTACGACATTAGCCGTTATGTTACGCGTAGCATATTCTTGTGCCAAAGCTTTGGTAAAACCAATAACACCTGCTTTTGCAGCAGCATAATTGACTTGGCCTGCATTCCCTGTCGTACCTACAATAGATGAAATAGTAATAATGCGACCAAATTTTGCTTTGCTCATGAATTTCAAACAGTCTTGTGTTAAGTGAAAAACTGAACTTAAATTGGTAGCAATGACTGCATCCCACTCTTCTTCTTTCATCCTTAACAAAATATTATCACGCGTAATTCCCGCATTATTAACTAAAATGTTTGGTAAACCAAAATTTTCTAATTTTTTTAGTTCTGAAAATAAGTTTTCTCTGGATGTTGCATCTTTTACGTCCAAAACAAAACCTTGTCCTTTTAGTTCTGCCTTCGTAAACATTTCTGAAATTTATTCCGCACCCTCTAATGTCGTTGCTGTACCTGCTACGAAAGCACCTTGTTTTGCAAATTCTAAAGCAATAGCTTGGCCAATACCTCGGCTTGCGCCAGTGACTAAAGCCACTTTATTTTCAAGTAACATAAAAATCCTTACGCTATTAAAGCACGTTGCAATGTTTCGGGATCCTGAATTGATAGGGTAGGAATAGAAGTAATGCGTTTATTTAAGCCTGCTAATACTTTACCCGGCCCACATTCCACCAGAGTGTCTATCGCTTGTTTTTCCAGCCATTGAATCGTTTCTACCCAACGCACCGGATTAAATAACTGGCGTACTAATGCGCTTTTAATCGCTTGTGATGTTTCTTCTATTTTTACATCGACATTGTTGATAATTTTGAATTGAGGTGATAAAAAAGTGATCTCATTTAGGTAGTTTGCCAAACGTTCAGCAGCAGATAGCATTAATGCACAATGCGAAGGAACACTGACTGGAATACGTTTAGCTAATTTCGCGCCAGCCTTTTTAGCCTGTTCAACAAGCCTATCAACCGCTTCACTAGTTCCTGCAACAACCGTTTGTCCGATAGAATTATAATTAGCAGGAGATAATACTTGACCGTTCCTAAGTGAATCACATAATTCTTGCAGAGTTGTGTCTTCTAATCCTACTATCGCCGCCATAGCGCCTGTGCCAAAAGGAACAGCATTTTGCATTAATCGCCCTCGTTCGGCTACCAACCGAATAGCGGTAGTAAACTCCAGCGATCCTGCACAAACCAGTGCAGAATATTCACCTAAACTATGTCCAGCCATAAAAAGTGGCAAAACACCGTTTTTTTGGCGATAAACTTTCCAAAGTGCGACACTTGCGGCTAATAAAGCAGGCTGGGTATTTTCAGTTTGATTTAGGGTTTCTGCTGGACCCTTTTGGCATAATTTCCAGAGATCCTTATTTAAAACGGCAGACGCTTCAGCAAACGTTTCTTGGATTAGCGGATACTCAGGGACAAAAGCCGATAACATACCCAGTGCTTGAGAACCTTGACCTGGGAAAACAAATACAATTTTTTTAGACATAGCTTTATTTATTTAATCATCAATTATTTACTTGCAAAATCGAAAGTCAACTACAAGACGATAGTTTTGTAGTTTAATAGCATACTAATGCAGACCCCCATGTTAACCCCGCACCAAAACTTTCCATCAACAACAATTGTCCGCGCTTTATACGGCCATCACGTACAGCCGTATCTAAGGCTAATGGCACAGAAGCTGCTGAAGTATTCCCATGCGTATTCACAGTCAGCACAACCTTGGAAAGTGGCATCGTTAACTTTTTAGCCATGGCTTTAATTATCCGTAAATTTGCTTGATGTGGAATTAACCAATCGATCTGCGAAGCATCTATTTCATTTGCCTTTAAGGTTTCTTCTAATACTGCACTCAATTTATTAACGGCAATTTTAAAAACTTCATGTCCTTGCATAACCAAATGCGCTTTTTCTTCACGCAAACCTGTTCCCAAATACAGCAAATCGTTATAGGAACCAGCCGCATGGAGATGGGTAGAAATAATTCCTGGCTCATCGCCTATCTTTAAGACCACGGCACCGGCACCATCACCAAATAAAATAGCTGTTGATCTATCTTCCCAATTGATAATACTGGTCATGGTTTCGCTACCAATAACCAGTGCCGTCTTAATTTGACCATTGCGAATAAATTGGTCTGCGACGCTTAGCGCATAATTAAATCCCGCGCAAGCAGCGACCACATCGAATGCTGGACAACCATCAACACCTAAAGCCGATTGTACTAAACAAGCGGTACTCGGGAAAAATTTTTCGGGCGTACTTGTCGCAACAATGATTAATTGGATATTTTCTGCTTTGCACGAAGCCGCTGCCAGCGCTTTTTTCGCAGCGGCAATCGCCATTGTCGAGGTAGTATCGTTTAGACCTACGATATGTCGTTCACGAATACCTGTACGTTCAACGATCCATTCATCTGTAGTTTCAATTCCACGATCGATTAAATCAGCATTCGTTAAAATTTTTTCTGGTAAATAGCCACCCGTACCGGCAATTTGAGAATATTTCATAAATCGCTATCAGGTTCCTTTAACAATACAACAACTTGTTCTTGAATTCGTTCAGGAATGTTTTTTTTCACTTCTAAAACTGCCTCGTTAATAGCATTACTAAAAGCAAAAGCATCGGCACTACCGTGACTTTTAACAACGATACCTTTTAACCCAATTAAACTTGCTCCATTATAATGGGCGGGATCCAGTCGTTTACGCAATCCCTTTAACACATGCAATGCCATTAAACCTGACAGTTTAGAAAACCAATTACGAGTAAATGCTAATTTTATGTAATGACTGACCAACTTGGCAACGCCTTCAGTGACTTTTAACGCGACATTACCTACAAAACCATCACAAACAATCACATCAGCTATACCTTGATAAATCTCATCGCCTTCTACATAGCCAATATAATTAAGCTTACTTGCTTTTAGCATTTCTGCGGCTTTTTTTACTTGTTCGTTGCCTTTAATCTCTTCAGAACCGATATTAAGCAAACCTACACGAGGATACTTAATATTATCGACTGATTCACTTAATACTGACCCCATGACTGCAAATTGAAAAAGATATTCCGGTTGCGAATCCACATTTGCCCCTAAATCTAATACCCGTACTTTTGTCTGTTCTTTCATCGTCGGCAACATAGCAGAAATAGCGGGTCTATCGATTCCAGGTAAAGTTTTGAGTACAAAACGAGCTGTTGCCATGAGTGCGCCGGTGTTTCCCGCACTGACGCACGCCTCTGCTAACCCTTCCTTAACGAGGTTAATAGCCACCCGCATCGATGAATCTTTTTTGTTACGCAAAGCTAAAGCAGGCGGCTCGTCCATAGTGACAATCTGTGACGTTGCATGGAGTGTTAAGCGGTCATGTGTAAAGACTTTATTAAGCTGCAGCTGCTGCTTTAAAATCACTACGTCACCCACCAGAATAATACTCAAATCAGAGTCAGCCTTCAGGGCCGTCAATGCAGCAGGAACTGTCACGGAGGGTCCGTAATCACCCCCCATGGCATCAATTGAAATTGTATAGTGGGACATTTAAAGGAGTTATTCCTTATCCTTTATAACCTTTTTTCCACGGTAATAGCCATCCTTGCTGATATGGTGACGTAAGTGGGTTTCTCCACTTGTCTTATCGATGGACAAAGAAGGAGAAGTTAACGCGTCATGCGCTCGTCGCATACCTCGTTTCGAACGAGAAACTCGTGATTTTTGGACTGCCATTGAAGAAGGCCCTCTTAAAATAAGCAATTCTGAAAACTGGGACTTATGTAAAGCGCTATCGTTCCATAAGTCAAGGAAGGGTATTATGAGGTCTAGGTTTAGAAAAAACAATAACAAAGCTTTTTTGATGCAATTTCCTTAAATAAGAACGTAAGTCCTATTTTAGGTCTGTCTCATTTTCTTTATTTTCTTTCAAAGCAGATAATTTAGTATATTTATCTAAAAGCTGTGCTTGGGTTTCTGGTTGCTTTAGATCGATTACAATACAAGCGACAGGACAAACCTGGACGCATTGAGGTGCGTCAAAATGACCGACGCATTCGGTACATTTATTCGGATTGATTTCATAGATAAGCTCACCCTGGGAAATAGCCTCATTAGGGCACTCTGGCTCGCAAACATCACAGTTAATACACTCATCAGTAATTAATAAAGTCATATTAAATTTTGTTTTTAACGCGTTCTTTTAATATCTGATTAACGTTTGCCGGAACAAACTGTGACACATCCCCACCAAGATTGGCTATCTCTCTCACTAAGTTAGCTGAAATAAACGAATGTTGTTCTGCCGGTGTTAAAAACAATGTTTCTAGCTCTGGCATCATATTTCGATTCATACTAGCGAGTTGAAACTCATATTCAAAGTCAGAAACAGCACGTAACCCTCTGAGAACAACATGCGCTTTATGCTGTTTTGCGCAATCAATTAGCAGACCCGCGAAACCTGTGACTATAACATTGTCCAAACTTTCTAACGCACATTTCGCCAATTCAATGCGTTTATTCAGATCAAATAAGGGCGTCTTACTCGTATTTTTAGCAACGGCGACGATAACCTGATCAAATAAACGCGCGGCACGTTGGGCTAGATCCAAATGACCATTCGTTATCGGATCAAACGTGCCTGGATAGATAACAGTAGCTTTCATAACCTCATTTTCGTCTTTTAATTGATCCATTTATTTACAATATTATAAGGGATGTATGCCTAATAGGAATCCTAAAAATAATAGTGCTCCTACCCAATTATTATTGAGAAACGCTTTAAAACAATTTTCAGGTTTTCTATCTTTAATTAAATAGTGTTGGTAAATTAACAAGCTGCTCGCAAACCCTAAAGCCAGATAAAAAACAAAGTGTAATTTGAGTAAAACACCTAAGCAAGCCAATAAAGCGACAAAACTAGACTGTATTACCCCTATAAATAGGGTTTCTTTATGACCCCAAAAAAGAGCAGTCGATTTAATACCTATACGTTTATCATCCTCTCTATCGACCATGGCATACATCGTATCATAAGCCAAAGGCCATAGAGAGGCGCTGATAAAAAGTAGCCAGGCAACTAATGGGACTGCATTCATTTCTGCCGCAAATGCCATAGGAATGCCCCACGAAAAAGCTAAGCCTAACACCCATTGCGGCCAATAGGTAAAACGCTTTGTATAAGGATAAATAAGCGCCAACGCGAGACCAATAATAGATAGTTCTATTGTCAAACGATTAAATTGAAGCACTAAACACAGTGCGACAAAACATAAAAATATTAATAAAATTAATGCATCTTTAAGTGCCAATGCGCCGGTTGCTAAGGGTCTTTTTTTTGTTCGGGTAACAAAGCCATCAAAGTTTCTATCGGCAATATCATTAATAACACAACCTAGTCCTCGCATTAAAAAAGTACCTAAGGTAAATAAAATAACTAATTTTAACGATGGATGACCATTTCCTGCTAACCATAAAGCCCATAAGGTTGGCCATAAAAGTAAAAGGCTACCGATAGGCTGATGAATTCGAAGTAAATGGACATACGCGCGAAAACGATAGTGCTGCTTCATGAAAGGTATCGTATAATAAGTAAAGTAAGATTTAAAATAATTTCCACCTTTCATTCGCAAGGAGTGCGCACAATGTGTAAAAAAATTGGGTTAAAGACCTTATTTATTTTCTTCTGTAGCTTTCCAGTTTTGTCGAATGCTTCTATTCCTGGGTTTTATATTTTAGGTCAAATTGGTTCAGGAAATACCCATGCCGAAGCTTCGGACGCCGCCGCCCTTTCTATTGATAACAAAATAGTTTTTACAGGCCGAATTGCCGGAGGCTACCAATTTAATCAAAATCTTGCCGTCGAAATCGGCTACATTCGTTTTTCAAATGTAGACTTTTCCGGCGTTGGCGGTGTTCTGGGCCAAAACGTTTCTCTAAGTGAAAAAGCAATTGATTTTATGGCAAAACCGATGTTACCTCTTTCTACTAATTTTGATATTTATGCAAAATTGGGTTTAGCTTATTTTAAAGCTAAGGGATCAATTATCGTTAATAGAACACCCTATTTAGGTTATTCAGATAGCTGGGTTCCTGCACTAGGTTTAGGATTAAGTTACGATATAACACCTAACGTTTTACTTGATTTAGCATGGACTCGCCTACAAAGTGTTGGAGGAAGTCGTGCTATTCCAAGTGCAGACTTTTATTCGGTAGGAGTTGCTTATTATTTTGGTTAACTATCATTTGCCTTGAACTCAACTTTATTACGCTGGTTATGCAAGAGGTCTATTTAATAAGGTTAATTGCATTTAAAATCACAAATTTTAATAAAGAGTATGGTTAAAAGAGTGAAATAAAGATAAACTACAAATTGATAACTAACAAACAATACATTAAAAATTAATACGCAGCCTTATTAATAGCTATAATTCTAAACTCAGGAGGCATTATGCTAAAAAAAATTTCAACTGCCACATTACTGATTTCTTCACTCAGTATGATCCAAGCAGCACGTGCAGAAATACCTGGATTCTATGCCAGCGCACAATTGGGATATGGTAATACCCACATTAATACCAGCAATCTTGTTAACGTTGCCAATGCAGGCACTCCCATTGGTTTACCTAATCTCAACAATAATGCGATCGCGTATCGTCTCGCATTTGGTTATCAAATGAATGAAAATTTTGCGGTTGAATTTGGATATCGGCGCTTTAGTAATACGGATATAAGCGCTAGTGGCACAAATTATTCAGCGGGCGCTTCTAGTAAAGAAAGAGCCTTTGATTTAGTCGGAAAAAGTATTGTACCGCTCATAAATGGGCTAAGTGCTTATGGAAAATTAGGTATAGCCTATGTTAAAGCCAACTCTCAGGGATATGCCAGTGCAACATCTCCAGCCACTACATCGTTTAGCAGTTATTCTAATACTTTAGAACCTACGTTTGGCTTAGGATTAAGTTATAACTTAAAACCTAATGTACCCATTGACATCTCCTGGAACCGTATCCAAAAATTAGGCGGCAACAATCATGCACCGAGTAGTGATTTTTATGCTGTCGGTGTTTCTTATTATTTTGGATAACCATCAAAAGTTTTCTACGCTATGTTTTTTAATTAGGACATAGTGTTAATTGCATGATGATAGCTAAAAAAAGTTTTTTTTCTTTTATCCTGGCACATTGACGACACACCCTAACATTACTACATAATGTTTTTATTAAACCTAGCTTAAAACACACTTTTTTAGATATTTTTTTTAAATTAATTTAGGTGTACTGTTATTTAGTGCGAATGAGTCAGAATACGTTTTTTTGATATCGTATAATGAAGCATGTGTATGTGACAAACGCAGAAAATACTGTGCTTTCTAACTATTATGCAAAATGGCAACATTAAAATAGAAATTTAAGCTATAGGTTAATTGTAACAATTAAATTATAATAATATAGAGCAATTCGTTAAATTGACAACTTTCAATATAAACGATTAAATAACGCTTCTTCAATAACAACTCTCGAACGGAGAAAATAATAATGCTTAAGAAAATAATAACGACAGGTTTACTAAGTGTTTCCGCGTTAGCTATCATCACTGCTAACGCAGCACCACTGGACAACAATAATACTTCAAACACACCTAAAAATCATAAAAGACATAACTACACTGTACACAAAAAGCAAATTGCGCCCGCAAAAGTAAGTGACGATGAAAATGAGGGTGATGATAATAAAAATAATAACCAAACTAATCAAACTAACGAAAATCTCCAAACGGCCTCTTTTGAACGTAGCAATAGTGGATTACTTGCGGGTTTCTATGTCAATGGTCAAGTGGGTTACGCTGATACCCATATGAACTCTAAATTGCCAGCAGAGATAGGCTCGGGTTTATCTAATAATGGCCTTGCTGGTCGTTTAGCCCTTGGTTATCAATTCAATCAAAATTATGCAGTAGAAGTCGGTTATCTTCAATTACCCGAAGGAAAATTTAATCAAAGCGATGTTATCACTTTATACAATAAACAAAGTGCTATTGATATTGCAGGGAAAGCAAGTCTTCCTATTACGCATAACGTTAACCTCTATGGAAAACTTGGCGTTGCTTATCTAACGACGAAATTAGATGAGAAATATGATGACCATGTCACAACTGATAAAACAAATCTAAATGACACTTATGGCATTGCTAGACATCAATGGGCGCCAGAAGCGGTTGTTGGTATGGGTTACGACGTTACACCTAATGTCACTGTAGATACTTCTTTCACACACATACATCCTATGGGAAGTGATCGCGCAGGTGGCATTAATTTTCTTGCTGTGGGTCTCGGGTACACCTTCGGTTAATTTTTTTTATGTTCATTTATAAAAACCCCTTTTTAAGGGGTTTTTATTTTTTTAATATTTTACTTACATAATTAATTATTAATTGCTTATACTAATTATATCTTTAATCTACTTGACAATGCTTGACAATAATATAACTGGACGTTTAAATAGGGCTCCGTTTAACTAGTTAACCTCTTAGGAGAGAATAATAAATGCTTAAAAATGTACTCACAACGGCTGTACTCGGCGCTTCGGCACTTAGTATTATGGCAGCAAATGCCGCCGCTCCAGGTGTATATGTAACCGGTCAACTTGGTTACGCAAATACACATATGAGTGATAAAACAAATTTCGCTGCTATTAATAAAGGGATTAAACCAATTCCTGATTTTAAACCGAATTCAGCGGATGTAACTAACCTTTCGAATAATGGTTTGGCTGGACGTTTAGCCATTGGTTATCAATTCAACCAAAATTTTGCAGTTGAAATGGGTTATTTACAACTAAACAAAAAGAAAGTTGATGGCACAGTTGATAGACTCCCAGCGTCTATTTCATTACAACAAAATGCCATTGATTTAGTTGGTAAAGGTATTTTGCCGATTGCTAACAACGTAAATGTCTACGGTAAATTAGGTGTTGCTTATTTAACTACGACAATTGAAGGAAAAGGCCAAGTTGATAAGCTTGTTCCAGCAACCTTTGATCTCGATGGTACAGCGGGCGTTTCTAAACACAAATGGGCGCCTGAAGCGGCTATTGGTGTAAGCTATGACATTACGCCTAACGTTTCTGTCGATACCTCCTGGACGCACATCCAACCATTAGGAAGCAAACGACCTGGTAACATCGACTTTGTTGCTGTTGGTCTTGGATATAACTTTGGTTAATCGATCAAGCTATTAGCTTTAGTTCTAAAGTTAAAAAAAGCCTGGGAATTCCTGGGCTTTTTATTTGATAGCATCCTTTCCTCGTTTAACTTAGCTTATTTCACTCACCTACCTCAAACACGCTAGTGGCTGCTTATAGTTTTTAACGCCTTAGAGCCATCATTTATTTCACCAAGCGATAAACCCTATTAACAAAACTTGACAAAGGTCAAATTAGTATAAATAATGACCATCTTAACTAGTTAAGCTCTTGGAGAATAATAAAAATGCTTAAAAAAGTACTTACAACCGCGGTGTTAGGTATTTCCGCACTGGGCGTTATGGCAGCCAATGCCGCCGCTCCGGGCGTATATGTTACCGGACAGCTCGGTTATGCAAAGGATAAGACTAAACTCACCGCATTGAGTCCCAACGCTAAGGCCTATAATCCCTCTTCAATTACGCTATCCAATAACGGTTTAGCAGGTCGTTTAGCGATTGGTTATCAATTTAACCAAAATTTTGCGGTTGAAATGGGTTATCTGCAGCTTAGTAAAAAGAACCTCAACGGAACACTTTTTACCCCAGCTAGAGGATTTGTTGGTCCTGTCTTAAAGGGTTCAGCATCACTTCAGCAAAATGCCATTGATATTCTTGGAAAGGGTATTCTTCCTGTTTCTGATAAATTCAATGTGTACGGTAAATTAGGTGTTGCTTACTTAACATCTACTGTAAAAGGCAAATATGACGTTGCTGGAAAATCAATCGACTTAAACAATAATACGGCGAATATTGCCAAACACAAATGGGCGCCTGAAGCGGCTGTTGGTGTGAGCTATGATATTACGCCTAACGTTTCTGTGGATACTTCCTGGACACATATCCAACCATTGGGTAACAAACGTCCTGGTAATATTGATTTTGTTGCCGTCGGTGTTGCTTATAACTTCGGTTAATCTATTTACCTTAGTTTTAAAAACCCAGGAATTCCTGGGTTTTTTTTACTTTTCATTGCAAACCCTAGGATTTATCCGCTTTTACTTAACAATAGTTGACAAATAAAAATAAAGGTAAAATAATGCGCGATTTACTAGTTAAGCTTTCTGGAGAATAATAAAAATGCTTAAAAAAGTACTTACAACCGCGGTGTTAGGTATTTCCACACTGGGCGTTATGGCAGCCAATGCCGCCGCTCCGGGTATCTATGTGGCCGGTCAGCTCGGATATGCCAATACACACATGGGCAATAAAACCCATATCGCTGATCTCAATAAACCCAGCGAGTTGCCTTATTTTACGCCCAATTCAGCGAATATAACTAATCTTTCAAATAATGGTTTAGCAGGTCGTTTAGCGATTGGTTATCAATTCAACCAAAACTTTGCGGTTGAAATGGGTTATTTACAACTCAATAAAAAGAAAGTGGATGGAAATGCCGATGAAATTCCAGCTTCTGCTTCATTGCATCAAAATGCTATTGATTTAGTTGGAAAGGGGATTCTTCCTATTTCTGATAAATTCAATGTGTATGGTAAGTTAGGTGTAGCTTATTTAACTACCTCGATTAAGGATAAAGTTGATTTTGAACAAGCTACCTATGATCTAAATAAAGCAGCAGGTATTGCTAAACACAAATGGGCGCCTGAAGCGGCTGTTGGTATGAGCTATGACATTACGCCTAACGTTTCTGTTGATACCTCCTGGACACATATCCAACCATTGGGTAACAAACGTCCTGGTAACATTGACTTTGTAGCGGTTGGTTTAGGTTATAGCTTCGGTTAATCGATTAGTCTACCTTAGTTTTGAAAACCCGGGAATTCCTGGGTTTTTTATTACCCATGCCGACCATTTTTTTCAGCCGTTAATCCTGTTTGTTTTCCTAATAATGGTTTTAAAAATTGTCCGGTATACGATGAAGATATTTTAGCAATGTGTTCTGGTATACCAGAACACATTATCTGGCCCCCTTTGTTTCCTCCTTCAGGACCTAAATCGATAATCCAATCCGCTGTTTTAATAACATCCAAATTGTGTTCGATCACAACGACAGTATTTCCACGATCACGTAAACGATGTAAAACTTTTAACAATTGTTCAATATCATAAAAATGTAAACCTGTTGTGGGTTCATCAAGGATATAGAGCGTTCTTCCAGTATCTCGTTTACTTAATTCTTTTGCCAACTTGACGCGCTGTGCTTCGCCGCCTGATAAGGTAGGTGCACTTTGGCCTAGATGGATATAAGAAAGCCCTACTTCGACCAAGGTCTGTAATTTTCTAGCGAGTACTGGAATGGGTTTAAAAAATTCATAAGCTTCTTCTACAGTCATTTCTAAAATCTGATGGATTGTTTTCCCTTTATAGTGGATCTCAAGGGTTTCCCGGTTATAGCGCTGGCCTTTGCACACATCGCATTGCACATGAATATCTGCTAAAAAGTGCATTTCAACCGTTAATACACCATCTCCTTCACATGCTTCACAACGCCCTCCTTTAACATTAAAGCTAAATCGGCCTGGCGTATAACCGCGCGAACGCGCTTCCGGTGTCGCAGCAAATAATTCACGTATTGGCGTAAATACGCCAATATAGGTAGCAGGATTAGAACGCGGTGTGCGACCAATAGGACTTTGATCGATATCAATGACTTTATCGAGTTGATCTAAACCAGTAATTTCATCATAGGGCGCAGGTTGTACTAGAGTCGCTGCATTCAACTTTCTTGCCGCAATCGGATAAAGGGTGTCGTTAATTAAGGTTGATTTCCCAGAGCCAGAAACACCCGTAATGCAGGTCATTAAACCTAATGGAATTTCAATGTCGATGTTTTTTAGGTTATTACCTGAAGCACCAGTCAGTTTTAGTACACGTGTTGGATCAGGTTTATACCGTTTACTTGGACATTCGATACGACATTGACCTGAGAGATATTTTCCTGTTAATGAATGGGAATTACGCATAATAGCCGCGGGTGATCCCTGTGCAATGACTTCACCGCCATGCACCCCAGCGCCAGGACCCATATCAACAACATGATCGGCATGACGTATCGCCTCTTCATCATGCTCTACCACAATGACAGTATTGCTTAAATCTCTTAATCGTAATAAGGTGCTTAGCAAACGAGCATTATCCCGTTGATGCAAACCAATAGAAGGCTCATCTAAAATATACATGACACCTACTAAGCCTGAACCAATTTGGCTGGCAAGCCGAATGCGTTGCGATTCTCCTCCGGATAAAGTATCCGCACTACGATCTAATGCTAAATAATCTAAACCTACGTCCATTAAAAAATTTAAACGATCAATTATTTCCTTCTTTAAACCTTTAGCAATTGCAGCACGCTGGCCTGATAACGCTAATTGTTCAAAACATATCTTTAATTGATCAACCGGCAATGCGGCCCATTGTGCAATAGACTTATCATCAATAAAAACATGACGCGCAGCTGTGTTTAAACGTGCCCCATTGCAAGCTGCACAGGGTTTTGAGGCAAGATAACGCGCTAATTCTTCCCTGACCATATGCGATTCAGTTTCTTGATAACGACTTTGCATCGTCGGAATAACACCTGCAAATGGTTTTTTTTTGTTAAAATTATAACCTTTTTGCGTACGATAATTAAAGCTAATAGTTTCATCGCCACTACCATACAAAATAATCTTTTGTATGCGTTTAGGCAGTTTATTAAAGGGTTTATCTAAAGAAAATCGATAATGTTTAGCTAATGCTGTTATAAGAGAAAAATAATACGGATTTTGCGTATTCCAACCGTGAATAGCACCTTTGGCAAGACTAATCGTTGGAGATACTATTTTTTCCTCATCAAAAATTTGTTCATGACCAATCCCATCGCATTGTGGACAAGCCCCTACCGGATTATTAAAAGAAAACAAACGGGGTTCTAGTGCGCTCATACTATAACCACATTGTGGACAAGCAAATCGTTCTGAAAAAACTAGTTCTTCCGATCTTTTTTTGGGTATATCCGTTTGTAAAACCACAATAACCAAACCTTCAGTCAATGAAGCAGCAGTCGCCAAGGATTCACTTAAACGAAGTCGATTGTTAGGTTTTACTTTGATTCTATCGACAACAACTTCAATCGTATGTTTTTGTTTTGCATTTAATGGGGATAAACTATCTAGTTCTTGTAACTCTCCGTCGATGCGAGCACGGATATAACCTTGGCTGCGTAGATGATCAAATAATTGTTTATATTCCCCTTTTCTTCCTTGAACAACGGGCGCTAATATTAGAAGGCGTGTCTCTAGCGGTAACGCCATCAGTGTATCAACCATTTGACTGATACTTTGCGCGGCCAGACTCGTTCCATGTTCAGGACATCGTGGCTCGCCTACACGAGCGAACAATACACGCAGATAATCATAAATTTCCGTAATAGTGCCTACGGTTGAACGCGGATTGTGTGAGGTTGATTTTTGATCGATAGCAATGGCAGGAGAAAGACCTTCAATATGATCAACATCCGGTTTTTCCATCATAGAAAGAAACTGGCGCGCATAAGAGGATAAAGATTCTACGTAGCGACGTTGTCCTTCTGCATAGAGGGTATCAAATGCTAAAGAAGATTTGCCAGAACCTGATAAACCCGTTACTACCACTAATTTCCCACGTGGTATATCGAGGTCAATATTTTTTAGATTATGTGTACGAGCGCCGCGAATGCGAATAATATCCATAGAGTCTCAAAGATGAAGCAATTTTTCGTAAGGCCAGGAAATAGTGCAGTAAACCCTGCACTATAACTCTGAAATTTCTGAAAAGAAACCTTTAAGAAAATACCTTTTTTGACTTTCTTTTTTTAACTACAAGAATTAGAATTTAGAGTTATAGATATTGTGTGGGGAAAGCAAAAATGGCTAGAGGCATAAATAAAGTTATTTTAATAGGAAACCTAGGCGCCGATCCCGAAGTTCGCCATATGCCAAATGGTGCTGCGGTAACAACCATTAATATTGCAACCAGTGAAAGCTGGAAAGATAAACAAACGGGCGAACAACAAGAACGTACGGAATGGCATCGGGTTGTTCTATTTCAACGTCTTGCTGAAATCGCAGGAGAATATCTGAAAAAAGGTTCTAAGGTTTATATCGAAGGGCGCCTACAAACTCGTAAATGGCAAGATAAAACAACGGGGCACGATCGCTACACCACAGAGATTATAGCCAATGACCTACAAATGTTAGACAGTCGTGGTACACATGGCTTCGATGCGCCCTCCCCTAATGCTTTTCAACAAACACAATCAGTACGCGAAACTAGCAAACCCATAGAAATGGCAACAGAATTTGCCGATGATGACATACCCTTTTAGCATTCTCTATGCTTAAAAAAAGCACAGTAATTTTATCACCCACGCATGTAGGTCCTCTTTGCTAAATTTTAAACAATTTTATCATGTTAGCAATACTATTTATTAGTGTTTTCCACGCTTACTTGATTTATTGAATGTCTTGACTACTCTTTTGATAGAGAGTTTATTTCTCTGCATGAACCTTCAAAGATTCTCTTTGTGCCTGTAAAAAAAGAGAGTCATCAAAAATAGTTAAAGGTTTAATAACTCTAAAAGCGAGGAAGCATGAAATATTTAATTGCATGGTTATTGGGTGTCCCCATTGCAGTATTAATACTTATTTGGTTGTTTAGCCATATATTTTAAGATTAATGAAAAAAAATACTGAAAAAATTGCAGTTTCTATTTTTTAAATAGGAGTATTGAGCATTATGAAAGCGAAGTTATTTATTATTTTAAGCTTAATGGTTTTTCCTATAGTTGGCACGATGGCCATGGGCAGTCATAAAGCCATCACCAATGAAACCACTGGACAATATGTAGACAACAGTGTCATTACCCTTAAAGCTAAATCTAAACTATTAGCAGATCCTGAGCTAAAAAGTTTAGCCATTTCTGTTATGAGTTATAAGGGTCAAGTCAAATTAACAGGTTTTGTCGATACAGAAGCACAAAAAATCAAAGCAGGAAAACTCGTTAAACAAGTTGAAGGTGTCACTGCTGTGACAAATGCACTCGTTGTAAAAAAGATGACAAAATAGTCTCTGATAAAAAATTAAAAGATAAGATTGCCCTGTTTTTAATCCAAATAGGGTAATCTTATTGCATTTTCAAAAAAAATTAATCTTAAACCAAACAGCCTGACAAATAAGGATATAATTTCTTGGGAGTAAGTGCAGTGCTTTTACTAATGACAGCTTTTTGTCCTTTCAATAATTTCTTGTTTTAAAGAAGTACACTAAATATCTCTAAAATCTAATGATAATTTTTTAAAAAAACTATTAAAATTAACTAAATTAATCGCATTTCCAGTTAATTGATTTTCAACTTGTATAGAATTATTTTCAGTTTCCAATGTCAGATTTTCTGTAGAATTTCGGTAGGTTTTGTATTGTATAGGAATAGTTATTTTTAATGGATTATTATTAATTTTATCAATTAAATCTTTATTACAATTAGTGAGTAGAGCGACTCACGTGTTTAAATGATAGAAGACAATCCAATCGCGATAAAAGTAGCGCAAGGCATCCTATCAGGTCTGAATTGTCAGATTGATCTTGTAGAAGACGGAAAAACGTCGATAACGGCAATAGAAAAAAAACGGTACGATCTCATTTTAATGGATGTAGGTTTACCCGATAGTGATGGCTGTGAAGTGACGCGCCGCATTCGCGGAAAACTGAACGATTAAACTTGACCATAGATGCTACGCGCTAAACTTACACTTTTAATATAATCGCGCGTTTCTTTCCAAGGAAGGATTTCTACCCAAACATCGTTAGGTAATCGATGATAAAGCGTTTGATAATTTTTAATTCGCGTTGGTCCCACGTTATAGGCTGCCGTCGCAAGCACAGCATTACCATCAAACACCTTTAATAAATGTTTTAAATAGGTAGTTCCTAGACGAATATTTAGTTCAGAATTTAATAAATTGATAGTATGTAGATTGAGCTGTTTGGCAAGGTTTTTTCCCGTTGCTGGCATGATTTGCATCAATCCTAATGCACCAGCGCTTGATTTAGCATTCCACATGAACGCACTTTCTTGGCGCATAATTGCCCAAATCCAAGCCGAATTTAAATGAGTTTTTCTTGCAACAGATAAAACTGAGGAACGATAAGCCATGGGAAAACGCAATTTAATATCATTGTGAATTTTGGCTTTAGCAGCGCCAATAATGGCTAAATCATACCATTTCCATTTTTTGGCTAATTGTGCCGCTGCTTGCAATTGCGGTTGGGATAAGCTGTGCAATGCCCATTGCCATTCGCGTCGGGCATCTCCATTAAAACCCAGCGCATAGAGCTCTTGCGCACGTTGTATCGCTGGATTTTGCTGTAGCGCCACATTATCACCCCCTATTCGTTGTATCTTAGGATGATAAGGTTGTTTTAAACGTTGGCTTGCTAATACACCATAGTAATCAACCTGTCGCGCTAAATCATGATAAAGCGAGTTAGCCGCATCCACTTGATGATTTTCAGCTAATGCCCTCGCTCGCCAATAACGCCAACATGGCATTTTTTTCTCGCTTGAACTTAAATGATCTAACCAATAAAGTACTTTTTTCCAATCGCCTTTCAACAATTGATTACGCACTCGCCATTCACGCAATACCGTATCACTATAACGTGGCTTAATTTGTTTTAACCAAGTATCTGCATCTAAATCTGCATGTCTTGCTAAGGAAACTGCTAAGGTACTGAGTGCATGCTGCCTTTCTGATTCGGTAAGCACATACATTTTATTAAGCAATGGCCAAGTTTCAGCCAATTCATTTGGATATTTTACCGCTAATCGTTGTATGCCATCTAATAAAATCTTTCGATCAATTGTATTATCATCATCGAATTGCTCTGTTTGTTCGATAAGTAAAGGTTGATTATGTACTTTATACCAAAATCTAAGCTGTTGTTTTTCTTTTGCAGGTAAAAACTGTGCTAAGTGTTGAATGTGTGCTAGGTTATTCTGTTGGATAAGGTACTGCAATTTTTCCCAGATTAATTTACGATTAAGGCCCCCTACACTTTCCCAATGTGAAAACACTTTTTTACAGCTAGTAGAGGGTGAATTAAGCGTCAACCATAATTTTGGAATGGCTTGATAAGCCTTACGTTCTTGATGTGTTGCTAATAAAGCATTGAAATAATGACATTGGAACGTAGAATCATAATTATCATGATCAGGTCGATAATAATGTAAAAAACTTGACCAATCTTTGTTCTTTGCGGACTGCGTTAAGCATTCAACGCGTAAACTATGCGCAAGTGGCGTATCATTATACGTTTCTAAAAAATCATCTATTTCATCACTATTCTGATAAGCTAGCTGTTGTTTCAACTTGATGTACACTAAATAAGGATACAAAGGATAATTTAGTAAACGTACTTTTAATTGTTCAAACTGTTGATAGTGTTTTGTGAGCAAAAACTGTCTTGCTTGCCAAAATAGTTTTCGTTGTAAATGACTATCGTCCGCATAAGCAAACGATGAATAGTAACTAAGTATTAAAGCTAAAAAATAAAGGTATCTTTTATGCATTTGAAATCTTAGGAATTGAAGAAATGATTACCCTTAACTTTATATATATTACTTTAGGTTTGCTTGCCACATTAATAGGATTTGCTTTTTTCCATTTTTATAAATTAAATAGCCAACATGATAAATTAGTACAAATGGAAAGCCGTTGGTTGGATATTAATCGCCTATTGAGCCAACTTAACGATTCACGTGTTCTAGATCAACGAAATGCAGCTGAATCTAAGGAAAAATTACATCGCGAATTAACACTTTATCGACAACAATTTGATCAACACCAACTGGGTAATCTAAAATTATTGCAAGATAGTATACAACAGGGATTACAATCGATTGGTCAACGTATGGATAAACTAACTGAGAATACCCAAGAAAAATTACAAATTATCAGTGCTCAGGTAGAAAAACGTTTATTCGACGGATTTGCTCAAACAACCGCCACTTTTACCGATGTGATTAAACGACTTGCACTTATCGACGAAGCACAAAAACGTATCACAGAGCTTTCTAACAACGTTGTTAATTTACAACAGATTTTAGCCGATAAACGTTCTCGTGGTGTTTTTGGCGAAGTACAGCTCAATGCCTTAATTCAAAATGTACTGCCTGCGGCACATTTTAGTTTGCAACATACATTAAGCAACGGTAAGCGCGTCGATTGTTTGCTAATACTTCCTTCCCCAACGGGAAATATTGCTGTTGATGCTAAATTTCCTTTAGAAAGTTTTCGAAAATTAACCGATCATGACCTTTCAAAGGTTGAACAACGTGCCGCAGCAACACAATTTCGTCAAGATATACGTCATCATATTCACTCAGTTTCATCTAAATATATTATTCCGGGAGAAACTTCAGAAGGAGCATTGTTATTTATTCCTGCCGAAGCTATTTTTTCAGAAATTCATGCACATTATTATGATCTGGTTGAAGAAGCGCAACGCCAACGCGTCTGGCTCGTTTCTCCTACAACAATGATGGCGGTTTTGAGTACTGCTAGGGCAGTTTTGAAGGATGCAGCGACGAGAGAGCAAGTCCATTTGATTCAAGAGCATCTCACAGTATTAGCTAAAGATTTTTCTCGATTTAGACAACGTATGGATAATCTATCGCGCCATATCCAGCAAGCGCATACCGATATTCAGGAAGCAAAAACATCCGCCGATAAAATTACTTCGCGCTTTGAAAAAATAGAAAAAGTGGAATTAAGCCCCACAAAGAGTCTGAATAATTAGAGTTTGTGCCACGCGTTACAATTGGCAACACAGCCCTAAGAGAGCAGTATTTTGTTAAATCCCTTAAACTAAGATGTGTCGTGAAGACCATAATAAATTAAAAACCTCCCGATATAACGGGAGGTTTTTATGAACCACGAAATTTTTAAGGTACGGACATCCCTTTTTTGCAGCAACTTAATGCACGAACCAACACATAAATAGCACAAAGTCCGACAATAATATAAAGAATTCTAGCGATAGGACTGTAGTCACCAAAAATGCCTGTTATTAAATCAAAGTGGAACAAACCGACTAAGCCCCAGTTCAAACCACCAATAAATAAGATAACTAATGCTATCCAATCTAAAACACTCGGATTCTTGAACATAAATACTCCTTTATATAATAGGCTTCATTTAAACTACTCGAACTCAAGCCCATCGCTGGATTTGGAACGAAACTAATCAAGTAACACGGTGAATCATTATTAAAGTCTTATTTTTGGAACAACTGACAATAGACGACCCTCCTACTGTAGCTTAAAAATTAAAGATAGACAAATCAGAGGATACTTCAAAAGTAGATAACTGCTTATAACACCTGATGCTCAGGTATTCTAACAACCAATGCATCACAATTTAAATGATGGATAACGGCACTCGCTGTTGAACCAAATAATAAACCTATGCCGTGACGTCCATGGCTACCAAGGATAATTAAATCAGATTTTAATTCTTTTAATTTATTTAAAATAACCACTTTGGGCGAACCAACTTCCACATACTGGTGATCTTTGTTAATAGAAAATTTTTCAGCAAGCTGAGCTAATTGTTTATTGGCCTCCGCACGCATTTCACCTTCTAAATCAATTACTGCTGGATAGGCCTGGGCAACACCATATGCATTAATGTGCTCCACAGCATGAATAACTGACAAGGTTGAATTATTCATTTTTGCTATTTCATTAGCACGTTTTAATATAATTTCGTCACAAGTAGGATGCAAGTCGATCGCTACTAGTATTTTTTGATAAATTGCCATTCCTCATCTCCTAACTTAATTAAATTTATAAAGACAAATTCAATTTTACTATAAGGGATAGGCTATAAACAGTAAATTTTTTTAAGATACCCATTGCGCTTGAAGTTGCGAATTTCATCTTCAAGCAATATTTTAATCGCAATGGGATTTTGGTCGGGGCGACTGGACTTGAACCAGCGACCACCTACACCCCATGCAGGTGCGCTACCAGGCTGCGCTACGCCCCGAAAAGAGGGGGTATTGTAATGCTAGCTTAAAAAAACCGCAACTCATTTTACACTTGTCTTTATTGAACATAACACGCTTTAAGAAAATTAACCAACAATGATAGTTTTTGCTAAATCTTTTTTAATTTAGCCTTTAATTTTTGACTTGCTTGAAAAAGAACCACTTTGCGCGATGAAATCTGCGTTGTAACGCCTGTTTTAGGATTACGTCCCGGGCGTGCTCTTTTATTCCTAACACGGAAACTTCCTAGGCCCGAAAATTTGACACTTTCACCGTTCTCTAAAGCGGCGCTAATTTCATCAAAAAAAGCGTCGGTTAATTGCATTGCTAAGTTTCCATTCAGACTTGAATCTTGTTCCTTCAAAGACGAAATCAATTCAGCTTTAGTTAAGGTTTTATCCTTACTCATACGCTCTATTCTCTTAATTGAATAGCAAAATGCTGTTTGAGGCTTTTAATAACTTTTTTAAGTAATTCATCGACTTCTCCATCAGATAGAGTGCGCTCAGGATGTTGCCATAATAAAGCCAATGCAAGACTACGCCGTTCTGTTTCCGCTTTTTTAGGTTGATATACATCAAAAAAATAGGAATCATGAAGCCAAGGCCCTGCATTCACATTTGCCTGTTTTAAAATAGTTTCAGCAGAAATATCTTCCTCTATCCAAAAAGAAATATCTCTACGTACCCTAGGAAATTTCGATAGTGGCCTAAAGCAAGGCAATTGTAGTCGCGTAATTTCAGAAAGCTGCAGCTCAAATAAATAAACAGGCCCTATTAAATTGAGTTTTGCTACGAGTGCTGGGTGCAAAGCACCGAAATGTCCTAATAGCTTTTCTCCCTGCATTATCTGACTGGATTGACGCGGATGTAAGGCCGGATGTTTTCCTGGCATAAACCGTACTTTAGACAATCGTTTCGTCAAAGAAAACAACGCTTCAATATCTGATTTTACCCTATAAAAATCTATAGGCTCTTTAGGAACCCCCCATTGTTCCGGCACATTATCACCTGTTGCAATAGCTGCTAAATAAGGGGTTTGCGACACTTTCCCATCGTGATTTTTAAAGCAAAGCCCTATTTCAAATAAGCGTATACGTAACTGCTGACGGTTTTGATTTTCAATGGCAGCATTGAGTAAACCAGGCCATAAACTACACCGCATTACTGAAAGTTCACTGGAAATAGGATTCAGTAAAGTTAATGGCGTTTCTTCAGGGTTAATAGCTTTTTGTAATTGGGGCGAAATAAAACTGTAGGTAATTGCTTCATGGTAATCACGATCCACCAATAGATGACGTAAGCGTGATAATGGAAGTGTCGTTTCAGAACTAGGCAAAAAATGTAAAGCCGAATATGGAGAAGATTCAGGAATTTTGTTATATCCATGAATTCGCACTATTTCTTCGATTAAATCGACTTCTAAGCTAATATCAAAGCGCCATGGTGGTGGTGTAACTTGCCAATATTTTTCTTTTGTTGAATACGCAACAAAAGCCATGCCTAAGCGAGTAAGAATTGCTTCAATTTCCTTCTCAGTGAAAGCCATTCCTATTATTTTCTCTAGCCGCAATTGACGAAGCTTGATGGGGGACGGTTTCTTGAAAATGGTGTTTATTTCAACTATAGGACCTACTTTTCCACCCGCAATTTCAATGATTAATTGTGTCGCACGTTCAAGCGCTGGTAAAGTTAGTTCGGGATCTACGCCTCGTTCAAAACGATAAGCTGACTCACTACTTAGATTATAATGTCGCGCACGGCCTGCAATACTTTCTGGATTGAAAAAAGCGCTTTCTAAAAAAATATCTATGGTTGACTTAGAAACAGCCGAATAAATTCCTCCCATCACGCCCGCAATTGCATGTATTTGAGTTTCATCCGCAATCACTAAGGTATTTTTATCCAAAGAGAGTTCTTTCCCATCGATAACTTTTAATTTTTCAGCGTCAGTGGCCCGTCTGACAATAATTTCGGATGTTAACTGTGCTAAATCAAAGGCATGTAAGGGTTGTCCTAATTCAAGTAATACATAATTAGTGACATCCACTACAGGATGTAATGTGCGCAAACCTGATCGTCGCAGACGTTCACTAAGCCACAACGGTGTTTTAGCATCTGGATTAATGCCACGAATAACTCTGCCTAAATAACGTGGACAATCATCACTGGATTTAACCCGTATGGGTAATTTGTCAGGAATATCCACTGCTTTGCTCAATAGAAAAGGACCGCGTAACGGTGTATTAGTCAGTGCTGACAATTCACGTGCGATGCCTTTCACACTTAAACAATCTCCACGATTCGGTGTCAGTTGAATATCAATACAGTGATCCGATAATTGCAGCGCATCATGTAAATCATCACCAATCGATACATCCCTAGGAAGTTCTAAAATTCCTGCGGCATCGTTACTGAGACCTAATTCTGCATTGGAACAAAGCATCCCCTGTGAAATGACACCGCGTAATTTAGCCTCTTTAATGGTGATATTACCGGGTAATTTCGCATTAACGCGCGCAACAGCTACGTTTATTCCAGCGCGCGCATTCGGAGCGCCACAAACAATAGAAAGGAATGGTTTAGTTCCAATATCAACCTGACAAATCTGTAAACGGGACGCATCGGGATGCGGCGCAACACTGCTAATTTTTCCTACAACTACATCACTAAATTGACCGATTACAGGCGTTATCGATTCAACTTCTAGCCCGGCTAATGTTAATTGTTCAGCAAGTTGTTTAATAGTAAGTGGGGGATTAACCCACTCACGTAACCATCGCTCACTTAATTTCATATTAAAACTGCTCTAAAAAACGCAAATCATTTTCAAACATCTGACGCAAATCAGGAATACAGTAACGTAACATAGCCAGTCTATCGATACCTAAACCAAACGCATAACCTTGATATTTTTCCGAAGAAAAACCAGCTTTTTCTAATACATTAGGATGTACCATGCCACAACCTAAAATTTCTAACCAACCACTGTGACCACAAATTCGGCACCCTACGCCCAAACACATCACGCATTGGATGTCTATCTCTGCAGAAGGTTCGGTAAAAGGAAAATAAGTCGCGCGAAAACGCGTCATTAAATCGTTTTTTTCAAAAAATTGTTGTAAAAATTCAGTCAGTAAACCTTTTAATTCTGAAAAATTAGCCGACTCATCAATTAATAAGCCTTCAACTTGATGAAACATCGGCGTATGTGTTACATCTGAATCACAACGATAAACGCGACCTGGCGCTATGATTTTAAGTGGCGGATGTCCTCCTTGCATAGCGCGTATTTGTACTGGAGAGGTATGTGTACGTAATAATAAACCGTTCGGAAAATAAAAAGTATCATGTAATGCGCGCGCAGGATGATTAGCAGGAATATTTAACGCTTCAAAGTTATAATAATCCTCTTCAATTTCTGGTCCTTCTACAATGGTAAAACCTATTTTTGTAAAAAAATTTTCAATGCGTTCACAGGTACGCGTTACAGGATGTAAACTTCCGATAGATTGACCACGTCCAACTAAACTTATATCAATCGCTTCATCTTTTAATTGCGCTACTATTTCCTCTTCTTTTAATGCATCTGCTCGTGTTTTAAAAAGTAAAGCTAGCTGTTGTTTTACTTGATTAATGGCTTGTCCTTGTTTGCGCTTTTCCTCTAACGGTAATTGCGTTAACTTTTGTAAATGATTATTAAGTACACTCTTTTTACCTAAGAGTGCTGATCGTAGTTGTTCTAAATCAGACAATCGCTTAATTTTTGCAATCGATGCTGTTGCATCATCGACGATAGTTTGTAAATCTGGTGTCATTTTGGCCTTTTTCTCTTTAATGCATCGTCATCTAATACGAGGTGCACAAATCATGTTTACTGGGAATGTCGTCATTCAATGACGCACACCTTTAGCTTAAACGATCGTATTCTTCTAAAGATATTTTTCGGGCTTCTGTTTCTAACATAATAGGAATTTCATCACGAATCGGATAAGCTAAACGATCAAATCGACAGATTAATTCTTGTGCCAATTTATCATACACTAAACTTCCCTTACACAAAGGGCAAACTAAAATACTAAGTAAATACTTATCCATCTTAACCTCTTCAGCAAACCTTTTCTCTTAAATAAAGGGGTAATGCCTCTTCTGCAGAAACAATCTGCCCTTGTTGGTAGGCATGTTGGGCAAGCACGGCTACATCGTAAGCTCTAGGATAGCGTTGTGCCACCCATTGCTGCAACTGATTCTTTAATTGACCGTTTAGTACTGCGTGATAGTGATCCCACGCACTACCTACTCCAATATAGTGAGATAAACTAATTAATGGAATATGTTTAGGATCTGAAAGCTGTTCAGTATCAACTTCTAACATAATACCTTCACTAGCTAGCTGATAACTTGCCCAAAAGATTTCATTCATGCGTGCATCTATCGCCGCTAAAACACGTTCAGCTTGGAATTCACGGTAAGCCCCTTGCGCTAAACATTGTAAACTAGAAACCAGAACAACCGGTATATTTGCAGCAAATGCAATGGCCTGAACAATACTTGCACTAATACGACTCCCCGTAAAACTGCCTGGTCCACGAGAAAAAGCAATTGCATCGAGATCACGAGGTTTTAAAGAGGCAGTATCAAGCAAAGATTGCAGCATCGGTAGAATCAAATGCGTATGCTGTCTAGGCGCTAACTCATAACGCTCTTGTATCAATCCTTGATAAAGTAAAGCGGCTGAACAAGCCTCTGTTGTTGTTTCTAAGGCTAAAATTTTGTAAGACATGAGAACATTTAGTTATTTTTCAAGATATTGCAGCTTATCTTCTACCTCTTTCCATTGTTCAGCATTATCAGGAGGAGACTTACAACGATTAATATTTGGCCACTTTTTAGCTAGCTTTTCATTAAGCAATAAAAAATTTTTATACTTTTCAGGTAAGTCGTCTTCAGCATAAATGGCATTAACAGGACATTCCGGTTCGCAAAGGCCGCAATCAATACATTCATCAGGATTAATAACCAACATATTAGGCCCTTCGTAAAAGCAATCCACAGGACAGACTTCTACACAATCCGTATATTTACAACGAATACATTTCTCAGTCACAAGAAAAGTCATCTCTTTTCCTTATACAATTCGTCGTTGAGTGAGGAATCAATAAATTGAATAAACCGACATATTTAGTTGGTGCCCGGGGCCGGACTTGAACCGGCAAGGTGTTGCCACCGAGGGATTTTAAGTCCCTTGCGTATACCAAATTTCGCCACCCGGGCAAATTTTCTGACCTATTAAAACTGCTTAATTTTTAAAAACCTTGCTACAATTTTTTTGGAGGCTAGGGCCGGAATCGAACCGACGTCCGCGGCTTTGCAGGCCGCTGCATGACCACTCTGCCACCTAGCCACTGAACAATTGACAACATGGCCTAACTAAACTACGTTTTAAACTACAATTTATTACATTAGTACTGCTTAAAACATCGGGACACACAAAGTAAATTTTCTTTTGTAATAGTTAAAAAGAAAACGTTCTCCAGTGCAGAACCCATAAACTGACCATATGATTTCAAAAAAATAAAAATATTATTTATTGGAGCGGGAAACGAGGCTCGAACTCGCGACCTCAACCTTGGCAAGGTTGCGCTCTACCAACTGAGCTATTC
>JAVHYG010000097.1 GCA_031119195.1 Rickettsiella sp.
CCTTTAGGAAATAACACATGGGCGTTACGTTTTTATATAAAACCTTTTATTCGTTGGATTTGGATGGGTGGTTTATTAATGATCTTAGGTGCTTTTTGTTCGTTATTACAAACCAAGAAGAAACTAATGGTAACGGCATATCTTGTGGCTGATATGTAATGCAGCTTAAGTGCTTACCATATCTTTTACTGATTACATTAGTCCTTCTTTTGTTCTTTTTATGGCAAGGTCTAATGAAAGATCCTATGCAAATTCCTTCGCCACTAATTGATAAAGCGATTCCGAAGTTTGTTGCGATGAGTTTAGAACAAAAAAGACCATTAACTGAAAAAATATTTTTAGGTCATTCATCTTTATTAGTCGTTTGGTCAAGCTGGTGTAAAAGTTGTCTTGCAGAAAATGCTTTTTTATTACATTTAAAAAAAAATATCAGCATTCAGATTATTGGCTTAAATTATCGAGATAAGTTAAATGCAGCTAAATTATGGTTGAATCACTATGGCAACCCTTATAAGGAAATCATTGTTGATCCTAAGGGCTCCTTAGGTATCGACTTAGGTGTTTATGGCGTGCCTGAAAGTTTTTTAATTGATGCAAATGGAATTATTCGCTACAAGCACATAGGACCATTGACAAGCTCAAATTGGATTTCAAAAATAATGCCTTTTATAGAAAAACAGTATAAAAAATAGAAACATGATTAAAAATATTAAAATTATTTTTAGGCAATTAATTCTGTTTTTGAGTGTTTTAGCTAGCGTTTCCGTTTGTTCGGCAAAAACGACTGAGCTTTACCCTTTTAACTCCGTGGTACAAAAAAAAACTTTTCAGCACATGATTTTAGACTTGAGATGTCTTGTTTGTCAAAACCAAAATCTTGCTGACTCAAACGCTCTATTTGCCCAAGATTTACGACAAATAATCTATCAGCGAATCATAAGAGGAGAGTCAGAGGAGCATATTAAAATTTATTTAGTGAGTCGTTACGGTGAATTTATTTTATTTAAACCCTTATTTTCGCCATTAACTTATTTACTATGGTTAGGCCCTTTTATTTTATTGTTGACTATTATTGTAAACTTATTTTCTAGGCGTTTTTTAAAAAAATAATTTATTTTTTATTTATTTACTATTTAAAAAAATCTAAATTTGTAAATGTTAAACGTGAATTAAATATAGCAAATCTCAAAGATATAAATTATACTTCGCAGATAAATTTGGAAAGAATTCTAACTATAATAAAGGAGATATCATGGGCAAGTTTGATCAAGCTTTTAATAATTTTAAAAAGACAGGTTGTTTTATATTAACTAATGCGTCATTGACATTTTTGCAGTTAATCCAACTCCAAAGTTATTTAGAAAAAAATATTAAGCTTGATAATTCCAATCGTAAATCTTCTGCTGAAACTCTACCTGATTATCAATTCCATTTAAGCAACGTTGAACTTATTTCTGGCTATGTAAGTATGCAAACGTTAACAGGGGCGATCAATGAACATAGCATTGCCTATAACGAAAGCATTCCCGACTTACATATACTGAGTTTGAGTACTAAATCACAGGAACACATGTTTTTGAGAATTACCGAGGAGGAGAGAAATTTAATCAGAGAACGAACGACGTTTGAAAAAAAATTACTTACCTTATTATGTCAAGAAAGGATTTGGCATACGATTAAATTACATAAAATTATGTTTTCTTATCGGGCGGAAAGGAGTAAATTAAGTAATGATTTTTTTAGTGAGTTATTAGAATGGTTGTCTAGTTATACAGATACTTTAAGAGATTTTGGTTTTACATTGCCAACTTACATTACTCAAAGCAAGTTGCTAACATTTTTAAATAGCAATATAAAGATAGAAACCCTACATCTTAAATTAAACTATTTCCATCCTTATTTTCAGTCATTATGTCGGATAATCTCTGTTCATCCGAGTCTCAAGCTTTTAGATCTAACTGGTTCAGAACTCAGAGTGTCGGATTATCACATATTATCGACAGTACTTGATAAAAACTATCGAATCAAGATTTTGGTATCAGAACCTAACAATTTAGTACCTAGCAATTCAGGGCTATTGCAACAACATAATGAATTGCTTCAACGTTTATCAAAATCGGGGATTGAGCGGTTTAAAGAAGAACAATTAACACAAGCTAAACTTATTAAAATAGCCGTCCAGGCATTAGAAAAAGGACAAAATGAATGTTTTAAGAGCTTATTAAATTTGCATACTGAATTAACTGCAATTACTTCTCATATAGAGCTAGAAAAAGTCTGTAAAAGTTTTCCTGCTGTTTACGAAGCGCACGCAGATTATGTTAAACGTTATGCTTCAGATTTTCAGCTAAATTTACATGCGCCATTAGTGCAAAATAAACTTAGAACAGTGGGTTATCACTTATTAGAAAAAGCCTTTGCAGTTAAAGATGGTGAAAGTATTGTCTGTTTACTAAAAGCAGGCGTTAATCTATTAGAACATACGGAACAGGATAATACATTAATACGTTCATTGTCAGTAAATTTTGAAGATAGTATCTGTCCGTACTGGAAAAAAGTGGTAATCCTTTTTTTTCAAAAAGATTTAAGTATTTTGATACTTGCGACAAGACACTTATTGTTGTTTGAATCGATGTATCCCCCTTCAAATCAAATTAAACAGCTTTTAAATCTGTATTTAACGAAACTAAAAGAACGTGTAGGCTGGCCATCTTTTTTACACTTAATTAGTGATATATCATTACATCTTCAAGATAGGAAAAGAGAATGGAAGCGTGCCTTTGAAACGTTAGCTTATGCCATTGATGTGGATACGGATAAAGGGGTTGAAATTGCTTACGAAATGATGGATGTGTTGCATGAATGGGTGAAGCGTTTAATGGTTGAAACTGATTTAGCGCACCGCGGTTGGCTAGGCAATTCTAAATTGAATGATAGATTGAAACATTTAGGTATGGAATTGGAAAGTGAAATCAATAAATGTTTAAAAGAATTGCATGTAAGGGAAGTGGCGCAAAGTGTACAAAAATGGTCGCAAAAACAAGAGTACAAAATAAGGGAATTAGAAGAAAACAGGCGCTTAGACGGAGCCCGATATATTAAAGACAAGGAAGAAATTGAAGCAAGAGCAAAAGAACGCGAAGAAATGCTTAAAAAAGAAATGGAAGGAAAATTAAAGGAACAGGAAGAAAAAATTAACCAATTGATCCAATCGATGGAAAGAATGAAAAATAGTTTAGCCTCCGCATCCAGCAATCAATCAAAATTATCAAAATCAGAAGAAAATTCTACTCAGAAAGAAGAAACATTTTTTTTTTCAAACATTAGTGGGAAAAGGTAAACGTTAGGGATGTTAAAAAATCTAAAATAGCGTTTGTGTTGGTGATATGATAAGCCCTAGTTAGGGAGAGTATGAAAAAACATAGTGTCTGTTTTATGAGCTTTCGTTCGCATTAATGTGCCTGGCTTGTTTACTATGCAAAGGCAGAGAAATATTTTTTGGAAGTTTTAATTGCCAACGAAAATAAAGCATCCCTGTTCCGAAAAGTATCCCGCACATTCCTCCTAAAAAAATACCAGGGGCTCCACCATGAAAGAAAAAAGCAAATAAATACCCTAATGGAATGCCAATAAACCAACTACTAATGAAGCCTATCGCCATAACATATTTTGTATCTAACAAGCCTCGCAAAAAGCCCATTAATGCATTTCGGATAGCATCAAAAAATTGTGAGACTGAAAGGATCATAAATAGCGTAATGACTAAATGCATTGTCTGAATGTTGACTGTATCATGTATATTTAAGTACAAGGAGGAAAGAATTTTTGGAAATAATATAAATGTCAATCCGATTGTAGTGCTTATAGCAACTACAATTCGTACACTTGTCCGCACTAATTCGTTGATATCCGAATATTGTTTGCTACCAAAGGTCTGACGCATCAAAATAGCACTGGCCTGAGAAATAGCAAAAATAGGAATTACAATAAGATACTGGTATTGCATAATAACTTGATAGGCAGCAAGTGCAGTGGTACCTAAGCAGCCAATAAATACAGCGCTCACTACAAAAGATAGCATTTCGCCACTGACTTGCAGACTAATAGGCCAACCAATTTTAAATAAATCAATTAACGTATGCCAATTTTGATAGATACAGATGCGAAATAAGTTAAACTTTTTAAAGTCATGAATAACGCATAAACAGGAACTAGTAGATAAAAAATAAAACCATCCTTGTAGCGCAGAAGCATAACCAAAACCTGCAACGCCTAGCGGGGGTAAGCCAAATTTTCCAAATATAAAAATGTAAGCGCTTATTAATAAAACAACGACACTTAATGCATTTGCATACATATCAATTTTTTGTTTCTGAACCCCATAACATAACTGTTGGTTACACACTGCAAAAAAGAAAGGTAAAATAACCCAAATATTGGCATGGAAAAATTCTTCTACGATTTTAGAAATAGTTCTATCTTGACCGAGAAAAATGAGAATAGTATAAATGTGCCAATATATAAGAAAGATCGGAATACTTATAATAAGCGATAATAGCCAACCTTGTTGTACTAATGCGCCAATAGTACCATAATCTTTTTTACCAAAGCGGTGTCCTATTAATAGGCTTAATGAGAACAATAAAGAAGCGCTAATGTGAATAACAGCCATCTGGATGGAAAAAATAAGAGCGGAGGCGGCTAAAGCTTTATGTCCTAATTTTGCTAGCATTGTCATGCATAGAAAACCGCTGCCCATGGTTATGATATGTGTCAAAACCATCGGTAGCGATAATTGAATTAATTTCTTTGTATAGTTATTACGAAAAGTAGAGAGCATTGACACATGCATTATGTAATTTATCCTAATAATTTATGCTTTAGCTTGGGCTTGATAATGTTATTCCATTATCGTAAGCATTGCGCCATGATTTATAATGATAATAAGAATCATTCTCATTATAAATCATGGCGATACGAGCTTCAAGCAATATTTTTGGAAATTTAAGCTTCTTTTTAGTACAAATGGAATATCTTTGAATAGATATAAAAAAAGAGAGTTTCTTTTGATAGTGTATTACGTAACGCACACTTAAGTAGCAAGCATCTAAAAAAGGCCGCCGAACGAATCTACCTTACAAATTCCCTACATTCGGATTGTGTGGGGTTATGATCAGTTCGTTACATGGATCAGAAAACATCTTAATTTACGGATATTTTTTGTTAAAACTGCTGGTCGGGATGAGAGGATTCGAACCTCCGGCCCCTAACTCCCGCAGTAAACGCTTGAACTAGAAAATTATTGATACTCAAATACTTTCGATACTTTGCAGTTTTAAAAGTCTATTAAAAACTACAGTAATTTTAGTACTTTCTATTTCAGCCTACAATTCTGTTATACTTTTTTTGGCTTGAGCTTGCAAGCTTAAAGCCAAAAAAATGTTGCTGCAAGTTCCACTGGAAGAAAATGTAGTGCATGCATGGAGCATGACAAAGTTACGTTAAAACCTTGTTGTTATATTTTCGGTGCGACCGTTGAGGTATGGGCATGGATTAAATACAAATCTGAATCCGTTACGCTATAACTTATTTATGGGTAACGATTATATGTAAGGTTGTGAGATCAGTTAAACTTTTATCATTTATTTTGGTATGTTTCGCATTATCGATAAAGGTTTAGGGAAGTGTGCCAGTAACGAACAAAATCCGGATGTGCGAGCAGCACATCCGGAGCCGTATAGCAACAGGAATCCAAATTATTTTATCTTGGTTGCACTCTAGATTTTCGTTTTCGCACAATTCAATGCGATTATATTGTTTTCTTGTATCTGTAATTTACAAGCTAAATTTAAATTTACAGTTTTAGGCGTATTTTTACCCTTTTCCGGTATAACTAGCTTAATTGAATCATCCCCTAGACTGCTGCCTTTTGGTGGAATAATTTCTAAAAAAGTATTCGGATTAGTTAATCTAGGGGAAGGACACGTTAGGGGATTAAACTCTTTGTTGTAACAAATTCTAATTTCTTGTAGAAACTGTTTTCCTTTTTGCCCTTTTGCTACAACACGGATTGAATCTTGTTTCGCTAAATTAGGATTAGTTTTTTTGAATTCTTTAATGATGTCATCTGCCATTATAGTAGAAATGTTATTTTTATAAAAAAATTCTGGAAATTTGAGTTCATGATAGAGTTCATCTGAGCGATTAAAGTAAGTTTTTTGATCAAGCCCGCTACAGGTTCCATGCTTTCTCCATTCATGTTCAATTAATTTTTTACTCGGCATGATAGGAAATATTTTATCAGCAACTACCGTAT
>JAVHYG010000098.1 GCA_031119195.1 Rickettsiella sp.
GGTAATAACATAACAAGGCTGAAATCATATAGAATAGAAATTCTATTTTGATTTACATTTATAAATTGGAGATACTTTTTATTAGTTAATCTCAGCATGGCTTTTTTTGCATCTTTGGCTAACTTTGAGTTGGAAAAATTTTCACCCCATTTTTTTCGATATAAATGTCCTTCGAGTCCTTCCTTGAAAAATGGGTTTTGGTCTCCTTTAAAACGTTTTTTTGTATTAAACGTAGTATTACCCTTTAAAAAAAATATTTCTAATCGGCTAGAATCTTCAAAAGGTTCATTAAAACAGGGAAATTGGTTTGTTAATAAATAATAGAGCGTAACACCTAATGACCATATATCTGATTTTTCAATGTTTTTAATGGCTTTTTTGGTAAAGCACTCGTTTGCGAAAATTTCAGGCGCGCTATAGCGAATGGAGCCAATTTGTTTGGCGGGTTTGCTTGTTAGATAAGCACATCCGAAATCTGCTAATACTAAATCCCCGGAAGCGTTAATCAAAATGTTGTCAGGTTTGATATCGCCATGAACTATACCCTTATATTTATTATTTTTCATAAAAAATTTGTGGCTATGTAAATGTTGAAGTGCTTCTAAAAGTTTAATAGTTTGTTTATATAACCACACTATCGCGATCCCTTTTTTATTGAAGTCATTGAGTGCATTAAATAGGTAAGTTGTTTGGTTTTTCAGATTTCCTCCTCGCATGAGTGGAAAATGGAGGGTATTATCATAAAAATTTTTTTCATTAAACAAAGGTTGTAATATCGCTTTTTCTGCTGATTTTTTATTAGAAGCGATAAGTTGATAAATTTTTATTTCTGATTCCACAGAGTTTGTTCCGATTTTTCTAACTAGTTCAAGCGCTGAGTTTCTACCTGGTGATATTAGTTGTTCTTGATAGACTTCGGCATGTGCGCCCGGGGTGATGGGTTGTTTTATTTTTAATAAATAACGATTGCTGTATTCAATATTAATATTACCTTTTGGATCAATAAATTTTTTGGATATGTTAGGTTTATTAAACGCTTGTTTTACTCTGCAGCTATCTAACTTACGGGTTGGAGTAGGAATCAATGCGTTATTTACTTCATTGCTTATTTGTACTTTCTGAGGTGGGAATAAGTTTAAATGCAGCTTTTTTTTAGGGTGATTAGAGTTAGCAAACATTGATAACCTTATTTAACATAATACTTTTTTAATAGCTTGAACAACAGAAAGAGTACATTTAGGGAATGCTCTTTTTGTTTTCTAGTATGGTCGGTCTGTTAAAAATAAAAAAACGTTGTACTGTAAAAGATAGGATAAATAAAGCAATTTCTGCAATGACCTTGCTACTGTAGACATTGACACCAAAACTATAAATAAATTTAATCATACTGTAGGCTATTAGTCCTAAAAAGCTAGCCAAGCTTGCGTATTTAATTGCTGCGGGAAGTAGTTTGTTTCGGCTTTTAAATGCCAAATGATGGTTTAGTTTAAAATTAAAGGTGGTTGATAAAATACGTCCTATTAGAACGGCTAGAAATATGTTTTTTTTTAGCCAATATATGAATGAAAAAAATGTAAAATCAATTGCTGCTGAAATAAGAGATATTGCAGCAAAGCGTATAAAAACAAAATATATCTTAATGGAATCAATCAATGGGTTAAAGTGAGAAGAGGTATTATTATCAAGATATACAGTACTAATAGGTATTTGTTGAATAGGTACTTGATGTTGCTCTGCAGTTAGCAGCATTTCTAATTCAAAATCGTATCCTGATGTTTTGGAGCTAAGCAGCGTATCTTTTATTAGTTGGCGAGGTATGGCGCGTAAGCCTGTTTGTGTGTCTTGTAATGGAATTCTAGTAAAGAGGCGTAATACTATTTTAGTTAATTTGTTGCCAATTCGACTGCGCCAGGGCGCATAACCCTTAGTAAATTGTCGTACTCCTAAATAAAGATCGATGGGATTCCTCATAAAAACCTCAGAAATGTGAATAATATCATTGGGAAGGTGTTGCCCATCTGCGTCAGCGGTAACGATCCCAAGTGCAGTAAGTGAATTTGATGTTAACCAATGCTTAAATCCTGTTTTGAGTGCTTGACCTTTTCCTCGGTTTTGTGTGTGTTTTAATAACTCAATATCAAAAGCACAAATTTTTGCAAATATAGTGGATTTATCAGCGTCAGAACCATCATCGACTACAATAATACGTTGATTTGGCTGAAGTTTTCGTAGATTGCTTATAAGTTCTACTAGCTTTTCATTGGGCTGATAAGCTGGAATAAGTAGGGTAGGATAATAGTCCGTTAGCATAGATTTAGATTATATACCTATTGTATTTGAAGTTGCGAGTTTGCAGTCTCAAATACTAACTTTTCGCGATGGGTTTTCAAGTGCAGAATCGCTATGCATTCCCTTAAATGCCGGATCGCAAGGTTTGATTGTGCCCGTCATCTGATTAGCTTATACCGATCGTACTTGAAAATGCGAATTTTTTAAAAATTGAAGCTAAGGGGGGCTTTATTTAAAAAAGTTCCAAGCTGCCTGCGATTCTACTATAAATTTTCTATCTTCAACAAGAGATCACGGCCGGCAGTGGTTCGTGATTTAAGTTCAGCTTGCCGATTAAACGCATTGAGCGTGAAAGTACATTGAATATCTGGCGTAGGTAAAAAAGGGAATGCATGCTCAGGCCATTCTATTAACCAAATTGCTGTTTGATCAAATTCATCATATAAACCTATTTCTAGTATTTCTTTGGGGGTGTGTAAACGATAAAGATCTAAATGAAAAATATGATATTTTGGTAATTGATAATTTTCAAAAAGAGTATAGGTAGGACTTTTTACTAAGCCACTATAACCCAGTGCTTTTAGAAAAAAACGTGTAAAAGTTGTTTTTCCTACCCCAAGTTCTCCAATTAGAAAAATAACAAGCCGTTCATTTTCAGAACAATGCTTTGCAATTTTCTTAGCAAGTTGTTTTGTTTCTATTTCACTATTAAGAAAATAGCTTGACATAGTTTAACGATTACTCTTTGAAGTTTTTAATTAAAAAGTTTAATGCTTTAATTTTTTGTATTTCGTTCGTTTTTCAGTTTCTTTGCCTTCAATGCCAAGACGTTTTAAGCGATCGTCTTCATAATCAGTATAATTCCCCGCAAAATAATTTACGGTACCACTGTCTTCAAAGGCAAGGATATGTGTAGCAATTCTATCTAAGAACCAACGATCGTGAGAAATAACTAGGACACAACCAGGAAAGCTCAACAGCGCTTCTTCCAGAGCGCGTAAGGTTTCTATATCCAGATCATTCGTTGGCTCATCAAGAAGTAAGACATTTCCACCAGAGCGTAATAATTTAGCAAGATGTACCCTGTTTCTTTCACCACCGGATAGATTTTTAACTAATTTTTGTTGTTCTGTTCCTTTGAAATTAAAGCGCCCAACATACGCGCGCGATGGCATCTGGAACTGATTGATTGACATAATATCCTGGCTATCAGAAATTTCCTGCCAGACTGTATGTTCTGGATTTAGTGTATCACGGCTTTGATCGATATAAGCTAATTTAATTGTTTCTCCTAAACGTATTTGTCCGTTATCGGGTTTTTCTTGTTGCATGATAAGCTTAAATAAAGTGGATTTACCAGCGCCATTCGGTCCAATAATTCCAATAATAGCAGCTTTTGGAACAATAAAGCTCAAATCGTTGATTAATAAGCGACCATTAAAACCTTTAGAAAGCTTCTCGATTTCTAAAACTAAATCGCCTAAACGTGTTCCTGGTGGAATATAAAGTGATTGAGTTTCAGCGCGCTTTTGAAATTCTTGGGAGCTCAATTCTTCATAACGTGCCAAACGCGCCTTACTTTTAGCTTGACGTCCTTTGACATTGCTACGTACCCATTCTAATTCTGCTTTTAAAGCTTTTTCATGGGAAGCTTGCTGTTTTTCTTCTTGTGCTAAGCGTTTTTGTTTTTGTTCTAACCAAGACGAATAATTGCCTTGATAGGGTATCCCTTGGCCACGATCAAGTTCTAGAATCCATCCTGCTACATTGTCGAGAAAATAACGATCATGGGTGACTGCTACAACGGTTCCGGGATAATCATGCAGATAACGCTCTAACCACGCAACACTTTCTGCATCTAAATGATTGGTGGGTTCATCTAATAACAACATGTCTGGATTGGATAATAAAACACGGCATAAGGCAACGCGTCGTCGTTCTCCGCCAGAAAGTTGTGTAACGTCTGCATCCCAGGGGGGCAGACGTAATGCATCGGCAGCAATTGATAGTTTACGTTCTAATTCCCAACCATTTTGTGTTTCTATTTGTGTCTGTAATTCTCCTTGTTCTTCAAACAATTTATTCAATTCGGTTTCACTCAATGGGTCGGCGAATTTCATGCTGATTGCATTGAAACGATCTAAAAGTTTTTTAATATCGAGAATAGCTTCTTCAACATTGCCGCGGACATCTTTAGTTGGATCGAGTTGGGGCTCTTGCGGCAAGTATCCAATTTTAATCCCTGGCAGCGATCGTGCTTCACCCACAAAATCATGATCCACCCCAGCCATAATACGTAATAATGAAGATTTTCCTGCGCCATTAAGACCGAGCACACCAATTTTTGCGCCTGGAAAAAAGGATAGCCAGATGTCTTTGAGAATTTCACGTTTAGGCGGGACAACTTTACCTACCGCTTGCATTGTATAAATATATTGTTGGGACATGCGTTACAGTTTGAATTTATAAAAATTGGAATACTACCAATAATCTAAGTGGCTAGCTAGTTTTTCATACGAATTAGTTCTATAATTTTTGATTTATTTAGAACTTTTATATCGTTAAAAAGTATTAATAAAATAACAAAACTAGCGTATTCTTAAGTATTGGAAAATCGCAAACAGCTGTTAGGGGTCATAGTTATAGTTGACAGATAATTTTTAAAAAAACGATATTATGAATTTAAACCAAAAATAATTTTATAAAAAATAGTTGTAAAAAAATACAGAGATAAAAAATATGTCTAAATTTAACTGTACTTACGTGAAAAGCTGTCTTTTGTTGCCAATTTTTCTGCGGTACTCATTTACACTTGAGTAAACTGTGTTCCTCGAAAAGTCGGCGCCGCGTGCTACAGTCAAAATTAAATTTTACATGGTAATGCTGCAAATGTTTGCAAAAAAATTGTCTAGATATTTTAAAAGTTCCCCAAAATTTACTTATACCCAACTAATTTCAGGTTTTGCTTAGAAATTAAAAAGCCAGTAATATACCCAATTGAATAAAAATCGCCAATTTGCATGTTTACTACAATGGCTTATAGGGTGGTTTTTTTATTTTTGTAATAATAAATTTTTGTTTCTTAAAGTGAGGATGAATAAGTACTATGGTTTACTCAATGAAACAAACTATAGCTGATTTAGATGATGAACTTTGGCAAGCGATACAAAAAGAGGCTATTCGCCAGGAAGATCACCTTGAATTAATTGCTTCTGAAAACTATGCAAGCCCATCTGTATTGCAGGCACAAGGTTCAATATTAACAAATAAGTATGCCGAAGGTTATCCAGGAAAACGTTACTATGGAGGCTGTAAATATGTTGATGAAGTCGAGCAATTAGCGATTGATAGGGCCAAAGAATTATTTAAAGCAGCTTATGCTAATGTGCAACCGCATTCAGGTTCGCAAGCCAATGCAGCTACATACATGGCTTTATTGGAACCTGGCGATAAATTATTGGGGATGAGTTTGGCGGCAGGTGGGCATTTAACGCATGGTTCAAAGGTAAGTTTTTCAGGAAAAGTTTATCAGGCTATTACCTATGGTGTAAATTCTAAAACGCAGTTAATAGATTATGATGTAGTCAAGAAATTGGCAATAGAGCACAAACCAAAATTAATTGTTGCTGGTTTTTCAGCTTATTCACGCATAATAGACTGGCAGAAATTCCGAGATATAGCTGATGAAATTAAAGCTTTTTTTATGGTTGATATGGCTCACGTTGCTGGATTAGTGGCCGCAAATCTTTATCCATCACCTATTTCCTTAGCAGATGTTGTGACTTCTACGACACATAAGACCCTGCGCGGCCCTCGCGGTGGTTTGATTTTGGCTAAGTCCAATCCGGAAATAGAAAAAAAACTGAATTCTGCAGTATTTCCTGGCTTGCAAGGCGGGCCACTTATGCATGTTATAGCTGGCAAGGCAATTGCCTTTAAAGAGGCACTACAAACTGATTTTAAAGACTACCAAGTGCAAGTAATAGAGAATGCCCGTGTCATGGCTGAGACAATGCATGCAC
>JAVHYG010000099.1 GCA_031119195.1 Rickettsiella sp.
ATACAAACACAAACATTTTTTTACGTAACTAATTTAAAAAAATAAAAACTTGACTAAGGTAACTGCTCGAAATAATTTCTTGTCAAATCAATATCTTGTAAAACTTGTTCTTTTAATGCGTCTAAAGACGTAAATTTTATTTCGTCACGAATTTTTTTTAAAAATTCAATTTCTAAACGAACACCATAAATAGTTTTATTAAAATTAAATAAGTGAACCTCTAATAAATCTTTCAAACCTCCCACTGTCGGCCGTTTTCCGCAATTAGCAATTCCGTTTATAGGTTCTTGCCCTAAACCATACACACGAACTATAAACACACCTTTTAGGGGCGAAACCAAACGATGTAATGCGATATTTACAGTAGGAAATCCTAGTAAGCGACCTCGTTGATCGCCACACATAACACGACCGCTTAATGTAAAAGGGCGTGTTAATAAGCGGGATACTAAATCAAAATTTCCTTCTTTTAAGGCATCCCGTACACGTGAACTTCCTATACGTTTGTCAGAAAATAATACAGTTGGTGTCGAAGAAACGACAAAGTTATATTTTTTTCCTAATTTTTCTAAAAGATTAAAGTCGCCTCGGCGTTCTTTACCAAATCTAAAATCATCACCAATTATCAACATCTGCACATGCAATCGATCTACTAAAATTTTCTTAACAAAAATTTCAGCTTCCATTTCTGCTAAATGCTTATTAAATCGTAAGCAAACAACCTTATCGACTGCCAAACTCTGAAAAATTTTTATCTTTTCACGTAAGCGCATGAGGCGTGCTGGCGCTTTTTCTGCTAAAAAAAATTCTTGGGGATGTGGTTCGAAAAGCATTACACAACTTGATAAATTTAAACGTCTTGCTTGCCGATGAAGTGTTTGAACAACCACTAAATGGCCGTGGTGTAAACCGTCAAAATTTCCAATTGTCAGGACACAACCCCATGCATTCGCTTTTAAATTATGCAGACCACAAACCAACGATGTCATGGTTGCGCTTTAAAGTCATGCAAACGCAGTCCACTTATCCATAAGCAGCTGGTATAAATAAAAATGGAGATTACACCAAGAAATAAAATATGCAGGAAGCGTTGTTGCCAATCCCAATTGAACCAAATAGGCAAAGCAGCAACAGCCCAATAAAGAAATAACCCCAACACGCTATTGGCAAATAATAAACGTAATACAAAAAGAAACCAGCCTGATTTCCATTGAAAAATACCTCTCATTTTTAATCCACGTAATAAAAGTCCCGCATTTAACCAGGCCGATAAAGAACTCGCTAAGGCTAGGCCCGCATGTTTAAGCGGAAAAATTAATAAGCCATTCAAAATCATATTTGCAATGAGGGCAATAATCCCAATACGTACAGGCGTACGAACATTTTGTTGAGCATAAAAGGCTGCCGCTAACACTTTAATTAACATAAATGCTTGCAAACCTACTGAATAGGCTATCACGCTACGTTGTGTCATTAATACATCATGTACCGTAAATTTACCATAATAAAATAAACTTATAATTAAAGGGCCTGCTAAAATGAGCATGGCCAGTGAAGCAGGAACACCAATCAGTAAATTACACCGCAATCCCCAATTCAATGTACTGGAAAAAGCCTCGGGTGTTTTCGCTGCGTGTTGCTGAGAAAGATGGGGTAATATCACCGTGAGTAAGGCAACACCAAAAACGCCAAGGGGAAAATAAGCCAATCTATCTGAATAATAAAGCCATGTGACACTACCTGCTACTAAAAAAGAAGCAAAAATGGTGTTTAGTAACAAACTAATCTGTCCGATAGAGGATCCGAATAAAGCAGGTAACATTAACTTTAATACTTTTTGCACGCCTGGATTACGCCAATTAAACCGTGGCCTGCGTAATAATCCCAATTGTTTTAAAAAAGGTAACTGAAAACCGAGCTGTACAAATCCTGCCAATAACACACCGAAAGCTTGTGCCTCTACAGGCACCTTAAAGTAATGTGTAATACCAAACGCAGTAATGATTAAGCAAATATTCAATAATGCCGGTGTAAATCCAGGTACCCAAAATAATCCATAGCAATTTAAAATTGCACCAACTAATGCAGTCAAAGAAATCAACATTAAATAAGGGAATGTTATCCTTAACATTTCACTAGCTAATTGAAATCGATAAAAATCCAAGCCCGGTGCAAACAACGTTACTAAACCTTTACTTCCAAGAATACCAAAGATACTTACCACTAATAAAATTAAGCCAAGCACGCCGGTAATGTGTGCAACAAACTGTCCAACTTCTTTTTGATTTTTTGTTTGTTTATATTCAGCCAAGGTAGGGATAAAAGCAGTAGAAAAAGAACCTTCAGCAAATAGTCCGCGCATAAAATTAGGAATTTTAAAAGCAATATAAAAAGCATCAACCGCTGCAGTCGCACCAAAAATTCTGGCCGCTATAATATCGCGAACAAAACCTAAAATTCGCGATATTAAGGTCATAGCTGCAACAATAGAAGTCGATTTAAATAATGCTTTACTCATATCGAGCGTTTTCTAACCACGTTTCTACAATTAACTGCGCTGATACACTATCAATAGCCCTTTTATTCAAAGCCTTATATCCTCCCGATGCAAATAAACGGGAACGCGCTTCTACTGTGGTTAATCGTTCATCCGCAGCAAAAACAGGCAAATGAAAACGCTTTTTTAAATTTTCTAAAAAAAAACGGGCTGATTGTGTGATTGGCTGCTCTGTTCCATCCATATTCAAAGGAATTCCTACAATTAATGCATCAGGGGACCACACTTTCACTAATGCATCGATTTCTTGCCAAGGTGGCTCCCTTTTTTGTGCTGCTAAGCTGGTTAGAGGTTGCGCCATTGCAAGTGAAGTATAGCCCACTGCTATACCTATATATTTTGTGCCAAAATCAAATCCTAATACGGTTTTAATATTAGGCACGGCCGCAGCTATAAACTAATTTGTTAACGTCAACACCTAAACTATTTATTGCTTCTACCCAACGCTTATTAAAAGGGGTATCAAACAAAATACTGGGAGTAGCCGGTACAATTAACCAAAAATTATTAATAATTTCCTGTTCTAATTGCCCACCCACCCAGTTCGCGTAGCCTAAAGAGAAAATAAACTTGTCAGGTCCTTGCTGTTTTGCAATTGCTTGTAAAATATCTTTAGAGGTCGTTACACAAATTTCGCTATTCATTTTAAGACTAGACTGCCATTCACCGCTGGGTGCATGAATGACAAAACCTCGTTCGGGATGAATAGGACCTCCACACAAAATTGGAAGAGCAACTGATTTATAAGGTTTAGTCGTAATCCCTACTATAGCCTGAAGAATTTCTGAAAGATTGATCTTAAGTGATTGTAATGGTTGATTAATGACAATTCCAACAGCGCCTTTTTCATTATGTTCACAAATATAGATTACAGAACGATTAAAGTAAGGATCAGTTAAGATGGGCATTGCCACTAAAAAATGATTTGCAAAAAAATGATTCATTTCTACCATTAAAACTTCCCGTTTAAATTCACTGCGTTAATCATAACATTAGATTTCTTAACAAACCTAGTCCCTCACTAAACCTGTTGCAGAAACCTCATATTTTGTTTAATTTAACGTTGAATGTTCTAATTTTAAAGATAATTCTCTATATGGATAGTCACTTACGTGTTGGTTATGGGTTTGACATACATGCCTTTGGAGTAGGCGATCATATTATTTTAGGAGGGATCAAGATTGACTACAAATTAGGAATAAATGCCCATTCCGATGGGGATGTTGTCATACATGCTTTAGTGGATGCTTTACTAGGCGCAGCGGCATTAGGAGATATAGGTCTACATTTTCCAGACACTGAGATGTGCTGGCAAAAATGCGAAAGCCGGCTTTTTTTAAAAAAATCAGTTCAAATGCTACAAAAAAAAAATTTCTCGATCAATAATGCAGACATCACGATCATAGCGGAAGCTCCTAAACTCAGCCCTTATCGGGAAGCCATACGAACTAATCTTGCTAATGATATGGAGATTGATATCAGCCAAGTTAATGTCAAAGCAACAACTACAGAAAAGCTGGGTTTTATTGGTAGGAATGAGGGAATAGCGGCAACCGCTATCGTACTTATTCAAAAGCTAGCTAATTAATACAAACTACATTAAGTGTGGTACCGAGAGTGGGACTCGAACCCACACAATGTCACCATCACCGGATTTTGAATCCGGCGCGTCTACCAATTCCGCCATCCCGGCAACGGCGGCATAGTATAACAGTGTTTATAAAAATTAATTAGCATTCTAATTGATTTTGTTCAATTATCCGTATCTCATTTTGTATTATTGTAAGATTTACATGTTCAAGGCATTTATATCAACATACTTTAGATAATTAAAATTCATTTTAGCTAATACTTACCATTCAAATAATAATTATATTTTAGATTACGCTTAGTCGAATCAAATCGTTACCTTCATAAGAAATTTAGGTTAAATTTTCACTGAACGTAATCTGCAATTAATCTTAACCGATAAAATAAACCAATAAGGCGAACAGTTTCTATACTTGCAATCAAAATCCTAATCCCTTATTGTTTCCTAATCATCTCTGAAAATAGTATGACAAAAAACATCTATGTTTAGCACAACTTGATCTTTTCAAGATAGCTATTAACAATAGGGTCATGAGGAAACATGATCTAAGGGGTAATAAAATGTACAACAATGAAGCTGTTTTGACAGAAGACGTTCCCTATGTGTTAACAAAAAAAAGACAAGTCATCCTTGCCACGATTATTTGTACCCTCGCTGCTATGTTTTACATGTATGAATTCATCTTACAGGTCTCTCCAGCTGTAATGACAAATGAATTAATGCGAGATCTAAACCTCAATGCAGCAAGTTTAGGAACCATGGCTGCATTTTACTATTATTCTTATACCCCCATGCAATTACCTGCTGGTTTACTATATGATCGTTTTGGACCCCGCCGCTTAATAACTCTCGCTGTTTTAATCTGTGCCATTGGCGCTTTACTATTTGGGACAACATCCAACGTTTTTATGGCATCAGTGGGTCGATTTTTCATGGGGATAGGATCGTCTTTTTCTTTTATTGGAGCACTTCTCCTTGTCTCTCGCTGGTTTCCTCCTCACTATTTTGCCTTGTTAACGGGACTTGTCCAGTTGATGAGCTCTGTAGGTGCTATTGCAGGGCAAGTTCCCCTAGCAACAGCAATTAGTCACTGGGGGTGGCGTTCGACAATTATTAGCTTGTCGATTATAGGTTGTTTTTTGGCATTGTTTATTTGGACTATTGTCCGCGATAGCCCAGAAACAGTATGTCAACGTAAGAAATTTCAGTGCTCATCTAAAACAAGCGAGTTAAAACGTCTACAACACGTGTGCAGTAACCAACAAACTTGGTTAATCGCTCTTTATTCGTTTGCCATCTGGGCCCCAATTACTGCTTTTGCTGCTTTATGGGGTATTCCTTTCTTAGTCGCAAACTATGGTATTAGTACGGAAGCTGCTTCCAAAGCGAGCGCGATGATTTGGCTTGGTATAGGCATAGGGAGTCCATTACTAGGTTGGTTTTCAGACAAAATACAATCGCGTTCAATCCCTTTAAGTTTCTCGGCATTAATAGGAGTTATTAGCCTGACGCTCGTTATCTATGGACCACAGTTATCAATTACTTGGCTTTATATTACTTTATTCATTTTTGGACTAGCTGCTTCTGGCCAAGCATTATCGTTCGGTGTTGTCAAAGACAATAATCCCCCCTCTGTTGTAGGTACAGCGATTGGCTTTAATAATACAGCTGTAGTAGCAGGAGGGGCATTATTTCAACCATTAATAGGTTTTTTATTATATTATAATTGGAATGGCACTATGCATGATGGTACTCCTTTTTATGGGGCAGCTGATTATCAAAAAGCCCTTGTTATTTTACCTCTCTGTTATATTTTAGCGCTGGTTGTGAGTCGGTTTCTACTACGAGAAACCCGTTGCAAGCAACAATTTCCGAGTGAAACAATTTCCCCAGTCTAAATTATTTTACTTTATGTCAAATCTACGTAACTCTTATGTCAATAAAAACACTGATTTAACAATGAAACCTTTAGCCACTCAAAAACCTACCTTACATGCAGCAATTATCTGCATCCTTGCTTCCTCGTTCTACATGTACGAGTTCATTTTACAGGTTTCACCGGCTGTCATGACTCGAGAGCTAATTCGTGATTTAGGGCTCAACGCAGTAAGCTTAGGAACGATGGCTGCGTTTTACTATTATGC
>JAVHYG010000100.1 GCA_031119195.1 Rickettsiella sp.
GCCATTTTCCACTCATAACCCGTTGCTGACCTGCTAAATCTTTATGGTGTTGTAGTGTATGATACCCCCATTCCAAAAACAATCGACTCACTAACGCTGCTTGCTCATAACCATGTTCTAAAAACAAAGTGCCTCCCATCAAGAGGTGATGGCGTGATGTACGAATGATTGTCTCAATGTGGCATAAACCGTTTTCTCCGGCAAATAAAGCCATTTTTGGTTCAAAAGCTAAACCTAATTCAGTTTGAAAATGTGGATCATTATTAACAAGATACGGTGGATTACTTACGATCATATCGAAATATTCACCTTTTAGAAAAGCACCACACCAATCTCCCTGACGTAATTCAACATTTTTTAAGTCGTAGCGACTTCTATTCTTTTCAGCCACTTGTAAAGCATCATGCGAATAGTCAGTCGCAACAATTTGCCAACTAGGTCTTTCACTTGCTAATGCTAAGGCAATTGCACCTGATCCAGTCCCTAAATCAGCTATCTTTCTTTCGTTATTTGTGTTGTTTTGCAATAAAAGCTGGACTAATAATTCAGTTTCTGGACGTGGAACAAGAACAGCAGGATTGACATCTAATAATAAAGACCAAAACTCCTGTTGTGCTAATAAATAAGCGATCGGCTCGCCTGTTTTACGACGATTTATACTGCTTTCTACCGACTGTTGTTGTGTAATTGACAACACTGTAGAAGGAGATTGACTATAAAGTTGCGCGCGGGTAAGCCCTAATGCAGCGGCTAATAAAAGTTCAGCATCTAAATGGGGTGTCGTACTGGTTGGTATTAATTCGTTGACAGACCAACGCCATAAGGATTGTAATAACATTAATTTTCTTTAAAAAAAGATTGATTTTATTGTTACATACTCGTAGCTAGCTCTTATTTCAAAGTAATTTAATTACTGTTATTAGGAGTTTGCTTACGTCTTATATAAGAGACAAAAAACAAAATAAGAAATAATGGCAATAAAATAGGCAATAGAATCGGGAATAAAATAACTGCAAACACCGTCCAAAGTGCGGCTATAAACCCCAAAATAATGACGCCTGTCCATGTAATTATGAAAAATAATAAAATACTGAGACAAAAGAAAAACACCGAAGCCACCAAAACTCCCCATACCGTTAGACTAATCGCAACCGCACCATTGAGTAAAGCAAGTGCAATGTGCCCACCAAGAATTAAAAGTAAAAAAATGATCAATGTAATCGCTAATGTTCTGAACATAATTTAAACCTCCCCATACAAAGCAGCCCTTCACCAGATTACGTCTTATTCATTGTATTATTCACCCATCGCAGCCAATTTATCAGCCTGATTTTCACGGATGAGTGATTGAATAATCGGTAATAAATTCCCCTCCATAATATCAGATAATTGATATAAGGTTAGATTAATCCGATGATCCGTTAACCGGCCTTGAGGAAAGTTATAGGTTCGTATACGCTCTGAGCGATCACCACTACCCACCAAATTTCGCCGTGTTTGTGCTTCTTCCTTTTGCTGCTTCGATTGTTCTGCCGACAATAATTTAGCTTGTAATAAGGACATCGCACGTGCACGATTTTTATGCTGCGAGCGCTCATCTTGACATTCTACAACCAAACCTGAGGGTAAATGGGTAATTCGAATGGCTGAATCTGTTTTTTGCACATGCTGACCCCCTGCACCTGAAGCACGAAAGGTATCTATTTTTAAATCAGCAGGATTTATAATGATTGCATCAATCGTTTCTATTTCGGGAAGTATCGCTACGGTACACGTGGATGTATGAACACGACCTTGTGCCTCTGTCTCAGGAACACGTTGCACACGATGTGCACCCGATTCAAATTTTAAGTAAGAATAAACATCCGTTCCAAGAATACGTGCAATAATTTCTTTAAAACCACCTTGCTCGCTAGGACTACTATTTATAATCTCAACAGACCATCCTTGGTTTTCAGCATAACGTGAGTACATACGAAACAAATCACCCGCAAAAATTGCCGCTTCATCGCCTCCTGCTGCGGCACGAATTTCTAAAAAAATATTACGTTGATCATTAGGATCTTGTGGTAATAATAAATGCTCCAAGTCGGTTTCTAAATTAGCTTGTTTAAGCTGCGCTGTTTTAAGTTCTTCTTCTGCTAAATGTTGTAATGCAATGTCTGGATCATGTAAACATTGTTCCGCTTGTTTTATCACATCGAGGTTAGACTGATATTGTTGAAAACATTGTACGATTGGACCTGAACGAACATATTCCTTAGATAACTCACGAAAACGATCCTGATCATTAATAACATCAATATCCCCTAACAACGCCGTTAGTTCTTCATAGCGCTCGACAAGTGTCGTTAATCTTTTAAGTAAAGAGCTTTTCATAAGCCCCTCTTTATACCGAAAGAAGGACTCTAAGTCGAGCTTCATAGAGTGAAAGAATATTCACTATCATTGGAAAAATAAATAATGATTATCCTTACATACACTCGATATGTTTAGAACTTCAGATATTGCTAAAGCAGAGTTTTATTGCAAGCAATCGACACTTAATGTTGTAGGATGCTTCCTCAAATATAGCGATTCTATCTTCACTGCCATTTTAAATTTTCTAATTTCTAAAGACATTCAAAAAATATACTATAAAAAAAGGGGAAAATTGAATCTTAGAGATTCATAAGCTATTCTGAAAAGGAGTAGACCACTATAGCGGGCGCTATAAGGTTTTACTGAATATAACCTAAGGGGAATAGTATGAAAAAATTATTAGTAATGGCTTCAGCTATTTGCATGGGTTTACTAAGTAGCATCAACGTGGCTAATGCAGCCCACTCAGGCCAAAGTCCTTGTGCATTTAATGCCCACTTAGTAAAAAAAGCGGGATTCGTTTCTGGATCGTACTATGACTCAGCGAGTATACGTCAATTATTATCCAGACTTAATGTTTCACCGCATGCTTGTACAAATATTGCATCATGCCAATATCGCTATGTATGCAGCGAATATCATTATTTAGCAACCAATAAATTAATACCTAACCGAGGTCCAACTATTTATTGGCATACATCACAACCTTTTTAATAAAAAGGCTATTCGTCTTATCCCTTCCTAAGGAAGGGATATTTTTTCAAAATACGAGCTAATCCTCCTAGAAAGCACTCTAAAATTTTTCCTCTTCAAAACCTGCTACTTTACGAGTTAAGTGACTCCATAACAAAAAAAAAGAACGTTTAAAATTTTTTAAAACTCTTTTTGTAGTTCGTTCTTTTCCCTTCTTTGCGCTTGTTTAAAAATTGACTTAATAGGCTCTAAGATTTGCTTGCCGATCACTAAACATAGTAGACTTTACTTTATTGTTATTATGTGTGAGACATATTGTTATCTATAAATAGTATATTGCAAGTTGTATAATAATTAATCAGCTATCGATCAATAATAAATACCAGGCACCTTAAATAATTAAGGTGTATCGCCATTTTCCTCATCAACCTAACTTTTTTTTAATGTTAAATTACTTAATCAAACCCTCAATCCCAGCGCAGCAAATTAGACATTGATATGACACATGCTGCTTCTCTCTCTTATCATGCAGAAAAAAAAGCGCTCTATTGTTATGGAAACTGGACACTTTTTAATATCCAGCAAAAAAAATTAGATTCGATTTTCAAATCAACTATTCGTACCTTGAAAAAACAAAGAATATTCCAACTGAGCTTGCAAACTAGTACTATCGCTAGCATGGATAGCAGTGGCGCCTGGCAACTTTATCAATGGCAAAAAAAACTTTCTGCACAGGGATTTAACGTTAAATTACACGGGTTGAAAAAACAACATTTTGCACTTTATAATGAGATACAAACTATAGCAAAAAAAATAACGCCGCTTCCCCCACATCAACATTACCGCGGTTTTGCCCTAGTAGGTAAAAAAACTGTGGACCAAATCCATGAAGTACAATCCTTTTTACACTTTATTGGTAAAACCTTTATCGAAGGCTTAAAGTCTTTAATCCAACCCGCGCAACTACGGTTTAATGCCCTCGTAAGCATTATCGAAAATACCGGTTTATTTGCGCTAGGAATCATTGCTTTATTATCATTTATGATTGGTATTGTCTTAACATACCAAATGGGTTTTCAGTTAAAAAATTATGGGGCTAGTCTATTTGTTATCAATTTATTAGGCCTTGCCATTTTGCGCGAATTTGCCCCTTTATTGACAGCTATTATGGTTGCTGGACGCAGCGGATCTTCATTCACTGCCCAATTAGGTTTGATGAAAATAAAGGAAGAAATTGATGCATTAAAAACCATGGGGGTCTTACCCAGCAGACTTTTAATTTTACCGCGAATTTTCGGCTTAACTATCGCGCTACCTCTATTGACAATCTGGGCTGATCTTTTCGGGATATTGGGTGGCATGGCGATGACACATTCTATGTTACATATTGGCTACATAGACTTTCTACGTCGTTTCCCTAAAGTCGTTGAACTTTCCTCATTAGTTATAGGGATAGGAAAAACACCAGTATTCGCATTAATTATTGCAAGTATTGCTTGTTTTCAAGGATTGCGTGTTCGAGGTAGTGCTGATAGCGTGGGAAAACAAACAACACGCAGTGTCGTCCAATCTATTTTTTTTATTATTGTTGCCGATGCTCTTTTTTCCATTTTATTCAGTACACTGAATATATAATGTAATATTATCATCTTATTTTAACATCGACACAATTTAATTAACAAATTACACTTTTCTTTTTGTAATCAGTAAAAAAATAAATCCTGCGTGGCAAAATTCGTTATAAGTGTACTTGCTTGCATAAACTTCGGCGTAAGTGGCTGCGTTTTAAAACAAAAATTGCAGGTAAAAAATAAAGAATTATTTTTCTATAGTCATTGCATGTAAGGCTTCCACCAAATAACATAGTTAACTCTACACACAGTAAATCCGCTATACTCTTAGCATGAACACAGCAAATGCAATCATTAAACTTAACGACGTTAAACTGACTCTCGGCGGCCAGTTGATACATCAAGGAATTAATTTAGAGGTTATGCGCGGAGAAATAGTCGCTATTGTGGGAGGAAGTGGTTCTGGTAAATCGACCATTCTGCGTGAAATTCTATTGTTATTAACTCCCACGTCCGGGACCATTGAACTTTTTGGCCAAAATGTTAGCAAGCTTTCTTCTCAACAAATTCTTGATTTACAACGCCACTGGGGAGTTTTATTTCAACAATCAGCCCTTTTTACTTCGCTGAACGTTTTAGAAAATATCGCTTTTCCACTTCATGAACACAGTCAATTAAATAAAAAAACAATCCAGGAACTGGCCCTGCTTAAACTATTAGCGGTCGGATTACCAATAGAATCTGCCGTAAAATATCCTGCAGAGCTAAGTGGTGGTATGCTTAAACGCGCTGCATTAGCGCGCGCTTTAATCATGGATCCTGAACTGTTGTTATTAGATGAACCCACCGCTGGACTCGATCCGCAGGGTGCAGAAGGATTTGATAAACTCCTATTAAACTTAAGCACAATTTTAGGCCTAACTATTTTAATGGTTACTCACGATCTCGATACTTTATGGCAAATTACCGATAAAGTAGCTTTTTTAAGTGACGGCCGTATCCTAGAATTTGCGCCTATGGAAAAACTTACCCGTTCAACCGTACCGGCTATTCACGCTTACTTTCAAGGACCTAGAGGGCGTATTACACAACAGCTTTATGGGGATCAGCATGGAATCTAAAATTAATTATACCCTCGTAGGTGCTTTTGTCGTTCTTTTAACAATAGCGTTCATCATTTTTGTTACTTGGCTCTCTGCCGGCTTTACCATTAAGCGGTATAATACGTATCTGGTGATCATGAACGAATCCGTCGCCGGAATAACGACAAACTCAACCGTAAAATATAACGGTGTTGATGTCGGTAGTGTAAAAAAAATTTTCCTGTGTAGAAATAACCCAAAACAAGTACGTTTATTAATACAGGTAGAAGAACATACGCCGATTACAGCTGGAACAACAGCGACCTTAAATAGTCAAGGTTTATCCGGTATTACCTATATTGCGTTACAAGGCAGTGATACCGATCATGCGCCACTTAAAATCCAACCTGGCGAAAAATATCCAATTATAAGAAGTACACCTTCTTTGTTTATACGTCTAGATAGTGCTTTACGTGATTTAACAATCAATATGAATCAAATTACACAAGATATTAATGGCGTATTAGG
>JAVHYG010000005.1 GCA_031119195.1 Rickettsiella sp.
GCACACAAGCAATCAGAGGATAATTTTTTGCACGAACCTTTTGGTGTTGTTTTTTTAGAGCTCGCCACAATACGCGCTCGGAACGTCTTGTATAGAAGGGTAATTGTCTCGCTATCGTTTTTTTTAATCTAGGTTTCATATGATTGTATAGCTATGTGCTCTCAGCATGAAAATACACAACAATTATAGTAAAAAAGCATCTTACCATTATGGAATAGAAAAAATAAAATGCCTTAATGCTAATAGTTACCTAGTCTTAAAATTTGAGCTCAGTTGTCATTGCGATGATCAAGGGATAGCGACGATCTTCTGGTTCTTGGATTTGATTTAAAACAATTTCATAGCCTTTCAGTTTTTCAATAAACCGTATTAAGAAGAAAGGGTGACGTTTTTTTTGTTCGATGGTATAAAAATAAGCATAGTTATGTTGCCTAAGAAAGTTAAAAACAGCTTTTGATCCGGTTTCACCTTCAGAGTTATTGGCTTCAAATAAAATAATAGGTTGATGCTTGAGAATGGTCTTTTCTAGGCCTTGCAAAGCTTTGAGCTCATACCATTCAACATCCAGCTTAATTAATGATATGGTAATAGATTCATGTTCTAAAATATGCTGCTCTAGCAGCATATCCCCCTTTTCAACATTAAGATGTTGCGAAGGTTCTTGTTGTTCAAACAGTGGATTTTCTGCAATAAATGCAGAAGCACCTAAACTTATTTTGTTGTCAAAAAAAGGCAATATTTTTGTTTCATTGCTGAGTCCAACAGGTATTACTTGAATATTTTTGGTTTTATTTAAAAAGATATTAGTATCAAGAAGCTTAAGCGCATTGGGATTAGGTTCAAAAGAGATGACTTGTTTAAAATAACGTGAAAAAAATAAACTATGATTACCTACATTTGCGCCGCCGTCGATAACGGTGGTTTGTTTGAATCGTTGTAAGTCGCTATGATTAAAAACTTTTTCAAATAAAGAAATTAATAATTCTTCTTCATAAAGCCCATTAAATACAATCCATCGGCCTAATATGTCACTTGGAACACAGGCTATGAGAGGATAATTTTTTGCACGAACTTTTTCGTGTCGCTTTGTTATGTTCCTATATAATGCTCGTTCAGAGTGTTGTGTGTAAAAAGAGGGTCGTTGTGCTATTTTTTTTATTAATCGGGGCTTTTGCATTGACAATTTAAGTAATGGAAAGAAATAAAGGGTAATTATAGCAGTAAAAATCGAATTTAGAAAAAGAGCATTACGGCTTCAAAATTAACCTTAAAATATAACATAAATGAATTTGTTGCTGAGATCCATAACCTGACTTTAAGCTAGCTTCAAACTGAATAGATTATTTAACTTGGTCTAAATCCAAATTCACCTAAACGATATTCGTAATCGATGCGTAATAGTAGAGAAAGCATCATACAGGTAATTAATAAACTACTGCCTCCATAACTCATTAATGGAAGTGTCAAACCTTTGGTAGGTAAGACGCCCATATTAACTCCAATATTGATCATGACTTGTAATGCGATATTTAGGCCAATTCCGTAAGCTAGGTAGGCTGAGAAATGTTGTCCAGCATTAAAGCATCGTTGACCTATATGCAGCGCTCGCCAAACCAATACTGAGAATAATAGGATCATAAATAATCCACCAAAAAGGCCTAATTCTTCTGTTAATACAGCAAATAGAAAATCGGTATGCGCTTCAGGAAGATAAAATAATTTTTGTATACTTTCCCCAAGTCCAACACCAAACCAACCTCCGCGTCCAAACGCAATTAATGATTGAGTTAATTGGTAACCCGAATCAAATTGATTGGCCCAAGGGTTAAGAAAGGTGGTTAATCGCGCTAAACGATAAGGCGAACTGATAGCAAGAGCGCCTAAAATGATTATAACTCCTGTAAAAAGTATGGCGAATTGCCAAATTCTCACCCCGGCCAAAAACAACATACCTAAACTGGTCACTAGAATAACGGTAGCTGCACCGAAATCAGGCTCACGTAATAACAAAAATGTAATAATGGCAAGCACTATTAATGGTTTTAAAAATCCTCGTATTTGTGTTTGTACTTGTTTTTCTTGGCGGAGTAGATAACCTGCGAGATAAACAATCATGCTCAACTTTACAAATTCGGATACTTGTAAACCAAATGGGCCGAATCCTAGCCAACGCATACTTCCATTAACTTGTCTGCCAATGCCCGGTAATAAAACTACCACGAGTAAACCAATACTTAAGACTAAAAAAGCAAGACTAATTTGTTTCCAATAATCAGTTTTTATTTGAAAAATAACAGCGCCTGCACCTATGCCGAGTGCTAAATAAAATAATTGGTGAAAAAAATAGTGAAAAGCTTGTCCGTATTGGCGTTCTGATATCACGATGGATGTAGATGCAACCATTAATAGGCCAAATGCTAATAAAGTCAAAATTGTAAAAAGTAAGGTGCGATCATACAAGATGGGGGTTACATCGGGACTAGCTTTGGACATAGTAGTTTTTTCCTGTTACTAGCGCTATAAATCTGTTGCCGCGTTCCCCATAGTTTTTAAACATATCCATGCTCGCGCAGGCGGGTGACAATAATACCGCATCGCCAGGTAACGCTGCTTGCTGTGCTAAGGAAATTGCTTGAGATAAATCGCAAGCATATTGCGTTAAGGTATTTTTTTCTAATGCTTTTTTTAGCAGAGGTGCATCTTGGCCTATCAGTATGGCTGTCTTAACATAGCGTGCGGCGCTATCGCATAAAAGACTAAAGTCAGCTTTTTTTCCTAAACCTCCTGCAATTAAAACGATTTTGCCTGAAATGGCAGGACCTAAGCCATGCAGGGCCGCCAATGTTGCGCCCACATTTGTTGCTTTGGAATCATTATACCAAGTGACTCCTTTTTCTTCTTTTATCCATTGGCAACGATGTGGCAATCCCTTAAATTGACATAATGCTTCTAACATGGAGTCTAATGGAAGTTGTATGGCATGCCCAATCGTCAAAGCGGCTAAGGCGTTAGCCCAATTATGCTGTCCTTTGATATAAAGTCTATCGATAGGAATAAGGAGTTGTTTTCCGTATGTTAAGTAGATAGCTTTATTTGATTTTTGTAACCCAAATTCTGGAGAAGCGGATTTTATTTTTTCTAAACCAAAACTCAGTATTTTTTTTGGTTTGAATTTGTTAGAGGGAAGAGTATTAGGATCATCTCGGTTCCAGATAGCGATTTCACAATGATTGTAAATATGTTGTTTTGTTTCTATATAGTTTTTTAATGTTTTATGCCTATCTAAATGATCTGGGCTAATGTTAAGTACAGTTGAAAGTTTGGGTTTAAGTGAATAAGTGGTTTCAAGTTGAAAACTAGAAATTTCTAGTACATAAAAATCAGGTACAGGTTCAGTTAATAAATCGAGAGCGGCTTTACCTATATTTCCACCTACGGCAGCAGTATAATTCGAAGCATGGATCATATCACCTACTAAGGTAGTAACGGTTCCTTTGGCATTTGTGCCGGTAATCGCAATAATGGGTGCTTGTGCATTTTTAGCAAATAATTCAATGTCACCAATTGGCATCGCGTGTGTTTTGGCAATAGCTTTTGCAATAGCAGTGTCATTTAAATTAACACCAGGACTCACAATTAATTCAGTTATATGCTGAAATAACTGTGGGTCGAAAGATCCTAAGTATAGGGGTACATCTGGAAACTCCTGTTCAAATGTCGATAACTGCGGAGGGTTTAATCGGCTATCTATTAACGTAAAAGGCAATTGTAAACGATTAAAATAGCGTGCACAGGAAAGGCCGGTGTTACCTAAGCCAATAATCACACGTTTTTGAGCATAAGTCGCAAGCATTCGACCTCTTTGCTAAGCAAATATTTCTTTATTTTCGGGGTTTGATTTTACGAGACTTCTTGAACATGACCAAACCCCACCCTTTGGTCGGAGCCGCAGGACACCATTTAACAACGAAATTAAACAAAAGCTGGCAGTTATGCAAGTGCCTTATTAATAACCCCACCCCCTAGACAGATTTTACCTTGATAAAACACAATCGACTGCCCTGGAGTGATAGCCCATTGCGGTTTTTCAAATTCAACACAAATCTCTTCTTCGGGAGACATAGTAAGACGACAATATGCTTCTTCATGCCGATAACGAATCTTTGCGGTACAAGTAAGTGGAAAAACTTGCGGTTCTTCAATAATCCAATGCAGTTGTGAACAAATTAAAGCTTTTGAATAGAGGGCTGAATGTTCACGTCCTTGTACCACAATCAATGTGTTGCGTTCGACTATCTTGTCAGCGACATACCAAGGGGTAAGTTCGGCTTCTCTTAAGCCACCAATACCTAGACCTTGACGTTGACCTATCGTGTAAAACATTAATCCGTCATGTAGCCCTAGCCTTTTTCCTTCATATGTTTCGATGATTCCCGGTTGAGCAGGTAAATAATTTTTTAAGAAACCTTTGAATTTACGTTCGCCGATAAAACAAATGCCGGTACTATCTTTCTTGTTATGGTTAGGTAAGTCATTTTGTTGTGCAATTTTTCGCACTTCAGGTTTGGTAAGATAAGCGAGTGGAAATAAGGTTTTTGTTAATTGTCGCTGCCCTAAAGTATAGAGGAAATAGCTTTGATCCTTATTTTTGTCGATGCTTTTAAGTAATTGATAGCAGTTATTCGCAAAAGATTTTCCTGCATAATGACCTGTTGCAATAAAGTCAGCGCCCTGGTGTAAGGCATATTCTAAAAACGTTTTAAACTTGATTTCTTTATTGCAAAGGACATCGGGGTTTGGTGTGCGACCGGCTTGATATTCTTTTAAAAAATATGAGAATACACGGTCCCAATATTCGGCAGCGAAATTAATCGTATGTAAACGAATAGATAAGCGCTCGCAGACAGCTTGTGCATCGGCAATATCCGTGCTTGCAGAACAATAATCCTCTGTATCATCTTCTTCCCAGTTTTTCATAAACAGGGCGTCGACTTCATAACCTTGTTCTTTAAGTAATAAAGCAGCTACGGAGGAATCTACACCGCCAGATAGGCCGACAATCACACGTTTTTTATTCATACTTTAAATAGCTTGTAACAAGCAAACTGTAGTTTATTTCTAAATTTTTTATGATCCAGCAGGTAGTGCTAAAATACTTTAAGCCTAAAAAGTTCCAATCCGATATTGCTTATTTCTTCATTGCGGATAGTATATCTCAAGATAGGACTTAAATATAAGCATTTTTAGGTTCTAAGCCCTAAGCAATTCCTTATAGTCCCGCACAATAGCATCTTTTTCGTGCGGAGGAGAAAAAACAGCTATTAGCTGACCTTTGGGATTAATAAGATATAACGTGCCGCTATGATCAATTTGATAGTTGTTATCTTTGGGATTGTCTTGTTGTGCCTTAATGTAAACAACGCCCATTTGCTTGCTTAGCTGTTGAATTCCCATTAGAGGCCCTGTTACCCCTTTAAATGCAGTATTAAAAGCCTTAACGTAATCAGCTACCACCTGTTGTTTGTCACGCTTGGGATCCAATGTAATGAATGTAATCTGTGGTAATGGAAGCTTATCTTTTTTTAATTGTGCGTATAGTTGCGTAAGCATCGTCATGGTCATTGGGCAAATTCCTTGGCAATGTGTATAGCCAAAAAATAAAATATTATAGTGACCTTTTAGACTATGATTTGTAAAAGGATGATCTGATCCATCTACAAGGTGAAATTCAGGAAGTTCTTGTAGTTTGGAAATACGGGTACCTGAGGAGGGAAGACTTATTTTTCTTTTTGCTGTGGTCCACATATTAAAGCCTATTCCTAAAGCTAAGGCAATTAATGCAAAAAAAATAAGTGATAAAACATTATTTTTAGAAAAGGAATAAGGCATTAGATACTCCTCATTAAAGAATGGTCCATGAGTAAACAAGCGAATAACATGAGCAAATAAAAATTCGAGTAATGAAAGGTTTTTATCGCTGCTGAGCCTTTAGTTTGCTTCAATAAATGAATTGCTGCAACTAGAAATCCAGTATTTAATAGTGTGACCCCGATCAAGTAAAATATCCCACTCATTCCGATGCAAAAAGGTAGCATTGTAACTGTGCTTAAGAGTGCGATGTAAAGTAAGATTTGAAATTTTGCAAACGGAATTCCATGTGTTACAGGTAAAATAGGAAGTTTACTCTTGATGTAATCATTATGCCGTGCAATTGCTAATGACCAGAAATGGGGTGGGGTCCAGGTAAAGATAATCAACACCAATAACAATCCGCCTGGGTCAATAGTGCTTGTTACTGAAGTCCAGCCGAGTAAAGGAGGGCTAGCGCCAGCCAAACCACCGATAACAATATTTTGCGTTGTAACCCTTTTTAAAAACAGAGTATAAATAATGGCATATCCGAACAAACTTGCTAGGCTTAATAGCATAGTTAAGGAATTTGAAAACTGTCTTAGTAAGATTGTTCCCAATACTCCAATAATCAATCCAAAAAGCAAAACATGGATTTGTGAAATTTTACCTTGTGGTAAAGGGCGTCTTTCAGTACGAGCCATTAACCGATCCAGTTGAATATCTAAGAGATGATTGAGACTGCCTGCTGCACTTGCAATTAGACCTATTCCAAGTAACGTAAAAAAAATAGTGTTAATTGGAATTGATTCCGTTGCGGCGAGCTCCATGCCAACCCATGCCGTTATTAACATTAAGCTGGTCACACGCCATTTGCTTAATTCAAAATAGATAGATAATTGTTTGAGTAACGGTACAAACGCTGAAGAAAAAACTGCCATGTCCTTCCCTTTTATTATGCTTTGAATACCTGTTCAGGTTTTATCAATGTACTTTTTTATAACTATGCCACAAAAAAACGTGTACCGCATCGTTTCATACATCGCCAGTAATAATTTTAGAAATACAACAGGATAAATTATCTGAACTTATCAATAAAAGATAGTATGCTTTATGATTTTATAAAAAAATATTTATTTTTTATTTTATAAAAAAATGTTTTTTTATCGATTAAAAAATTATTTTTTTTGTAAAAATTAACAGTTTTTTAATAAAAAAATAAATATATACATATAATTAAAATAATTTATAATTTTACTCAAAAATAAAAATAAAAAATAACTAGACAATATTATTTTAACAGTGATAAATTACCAGCACAAAAAATTACTTTAAATTTATTTTAAATTTTAAGTTTTAAATTTTTGTAGATTAATTAATATTAAAAACAAAAATAAAGAGAGGTTTATATGCTTGTAAAACACATTATTTATCTAGGCGACAAAACAAAAGGCATGTTAAAAAATGAGCCGGGGTATATTGGTCTACGTGTTGTAGTGCCCGGTCCATTCGCGTTAGCATTGAATAAAAATTACATTAAAATAGATAAAATCCATGAAGAAGATATAAATAAAAAAAATAAGCATGGAAATAACGTTTATGAACTTGTTTTTTCAATTGATCTCAGAGATATAGAATTATTTAAAAAATTTATTGATGAGAATAGAGGAATGTTAGATAGGGCTAATTTGGTAGATCCTAACCATTTAGAAAAATTATTTGAAGAAATGGCTACGCACGGTTATACCGTAAATGAGCTTAAGCCAGTGTCAACTATTTATCCTGATTTACAGAATGAGTTACCGCAGCTAAAAGGCAATGCATTAGATCTAATTCAATTAAATGAAGGCGATATAGGAAAGGCAGTTATTGCACTAGATTATATACATGAAGAAGGGAAAAATGATTATACTGAATCTAAAAATAATAAACGCAAAGTTGTTTATATCCAAGAAGATCCAAAATTAGGCTTAATTGTAGATCATTGCAACAATGATGATTTTAAAAAGGAAGGAAATATTTTAGTGGCGTTTTATGTCCAACATGAAAGTTTAGATGTAGTCCTGAGTTGTGTTAAAGATGCACTTAATAATTCTCTAGAAGGGTCTGTACTTACAGATACAGATAATACTTCATTAATTATTTTAGCAAATAATATTATCGCTCATCTTAAAAAATCTAATCATTTTTCAAAAATTGAAAAACATGAAGATTTTCTTACAGCAAAAAAAACATATGATAAAAATACGGGGGAACGCAATCCTGCTTTATCTAAATCAGTGCCTACTACACCAGTATTTAGACGAAAAGTTCATTTCGAAGAAATTAAAGATGAAACTACTAATCTCAAAAAAAGTCATTCCGAAGGAAGTCTAAATCATTTAGAAGATCTAAGCGATACGGAGAATTCTATATTATCCCAAAAAGATGTATTTCAATCACCAGCTGTACTTGACCACTCAATACAAACGTTTAAAGAATTAAACGATAAAAAAATAGAGCCATTAAAAATACTTAATAAAGAAATTTTACAGGAAAAAAATATTATTCCTGATAAAAAAAACCAAGAACCAGAGATCTATTCAGTTTTGAAAAAATTAGATGATAAAAGTAAAAAGCTTTTTAAAGAAGGAAATAAAACTGCTAAACATAAAGCTGAATTACTTTCAGAGGTTGCAAGTAAAGTGTCATTGATTCAAGAAAAAATTACAAGTTCTGCAGATAAAAATGAGGTGGAAGCTTCTATCCAAAAGACCCGAAATTTTATTGCAGATAATTCCCAAGAAATAAGTAAATATAGGAGCAAATTAGGTAGTAGCTTCTTTTTCGGAGTGATTCTTAGACAAGATCTGCAATCGCGTGTAGAAAGTGTTCGGTTAATGGACGAATTGGCTAATAAATTAAATCAAATCGAAGCTAATATAGCAGGGCTTTCTATTTAAATAAGAAAAACAAAAAAGGGTAGCGAAAGTTGCCCTTTTTAATATAAAAATTTTAAAAAAAATTTATATAGTCATTTAATATTATAAGAAATTAATCACACTTAAATAGGAGTGATACTATGCCTGCGCGTTTAACTAGCCTGTATCCAATTGAAGCACTTTTATTGATTAAAAAGGAAGAAGATATAAAATTTATCGAGTCAGTAGTTGATTATTTACAAAATTTTAAAGACTGCTTTGAAGCAGAAAATTTGTTAGAAGAAACAAAAAACTATAAAGCACTGTTGTTAAGGGATAGTTGTGCTTTAACGGATCCAACACCTATAGTTCAAAAATTTACATTGTTTTGTGAAAAAGTACAGCAAATCAATCAACTATTTGGCATGTTTAACTATTTTACGGTTGTAATGGAAGAAAATGTTATCAAGGATACGGAAAATTTTCTGAAGGAGTTCGGTATCGCGCTAGAGGCTTTAAAAACGAAATTCTCAAATGAAATGATAGATAAATCGGATATCGCGCTAAATGAGAGCATTTTTTCACTTGAAAAATTTATTTTTGAAAATATAAAAAATAAATATATTAGCAAAATTAAGCTATTAAAAAAGTTTCCATCTAATCCTATTGATCCTGTTAAGGATAGGAAAGAAAATTTGAATGATAAAATCCATCAATTGCTAATAGATATTGAATGTATAAAAGACGATGCTTTTAATAAACTAAATGCTATGGATCTCGCAGAGAAATATCGTGAGTTAGATGAAGAACATGCTATTCTACAAAAATTTGATCGGTGTAATCCTCTGATTGCTACTTTTCTTAGTAAAACAAGGATACAAACTATTCCAAAGCTTCAGAAAAAAATTAATAAATTAGCGCAATTAAATGAATTGGCTGCAGTAGAAAAGTATCATTTACTTTCGCATTTGTATGAAAAACTTGAAAAGCTAGAAAAATATAATAGAGGTGATATAACCGCATATGATCCTGAATCTGCTATAGAGCAATTAAAGACCTTATTATCCACTGAGAACTGTGTGAAACTATCGCAACATAGAAATACACCGTTTAAAAGTGCTTTTTGGTGCTTGTTTGGAGTTTTTAGACCGGAAACTACTAGTAGTCGTCTAGTAAAAGAAATTAAAGCAGAATTAATCCAATTTGATGCTGTGATACAAGAAAAAACTATGTCATTTAGTCCGTGATTTTAATTTCCTAAAGTAGTATTTTATATTTCCTTTACTTGAAGATGTTAGCTGCATCTTCAAGAACATAAGTTTTTATAAATATTTTTGTTTACTGTTTATTTAAATTATTTTAATAAAATATTCTGAATTTAAAAAATAATTTAAAGTAATTAATAATAACAATAAACATACTGCAACTCCATTATGCGCAATAGCAACGGGTAGGGGTAGTAGCCAGATGACATTCAGTATCCCAAAAGTAATTTGCAAGGCCAAACATATAATTAGTAAATTACTTATAATTTGCAAAGTTTTGTGCGCGTTTAATTTTTTTAGTTTATAGCTTAGAAAAATTATGCTGGCTGTAGTGATTATTGCGCCAATACGATGGACTATTTGTATGGCTGTTCTTGCGTTGCTCGATAAAAGTCCCCCCTCAAAATTTTTATTAGCATTTAGCCATAAATGAAAAGCTTCTGAGAAATTCATAGTTGGCCACCATTGTCCTTGACATCTAGGAAAATCAGGACAGATAAAAGCTGCATAATTACTACTCGTCCATCCTCCCAGCATAATTTGTATAAGCACAATGATTAAACTTATGATTGCCCAATATCGTGTTTTTTTTTCTTTACAGTCATGTGAGGTTCTCAAGAAAGGGCTTAGACGAAGTAATAAAATCCATAGTAGGCTTAATAAACTTATACCCCCAAGTAAATGAGATAAGACAATGATTGGATGCAATTGCAATGTAACAGTCCATTTGCCGAGTAATCCCTGTAAAAATAACAATACTAATAATAAGAAAGCAGTTTTTACTGGCTGATGAGGTAATTTACGCTTATGCAAAATTAAAATAAAAGTAGCAAAGCACAATAGAATAAGTGTAGCAGCGGCGTATCGATGAACCATCTCAATCCAAGCTTTGTTTTGATTAATGGTATGATTTGCAAATATAGTAGAAGTTAGTTGGTGCGGTACAATGGCTTTTCCGTAGCAACCAGGCCAATCTGGACATCCTAGTCCTGCATCCTTTAGGCGTGTTGTAGCGCCTAATAGGATAACGATAAAGGCAAGCAATGTTGCAATACAGGCGATCCGAAAAGCTAATTTATTTTCTAACATCCTATTATTTTCCTAATGAAACTTTTGACGCGAAGTGTTGAATTAGTGCGCTGATAGCAAACTTTCTTAAAGTAAGTGTAGTAAGTCTTTATAAAGATCCTCGCCGGGTGTATCAGTTGGATAGTACAATATAATTTTTCCTTGTGTATCAATAAGATAATAACCCGAATACATTTTTTTATTGACGAAAACTCTCTGATATTCTTTTACTGATATTGAATAACTATCGAATAAATTATTATAAACTGTTGCAGATGGATCTACCTGAATTAAAGCAGGATTTAGTTTCCAACTATTTTTTCCCAATGCGGTAATGATTTGATGAAGGATATATAATCGTTGACGGCATGCTTTTTTACATTCTTTGTTAGTTAGATAAAATACTTGCCATCGTCTAAGCGATTTTGACTTAAAAATAATTTTTTTCTTTAATTTATCAAAATCAATAGGGGGAGAAATAAATATTCCATTGTTAAGCGTTTTTTGTTTTAGCCATTGAGGTGTTTTTAGGTAAAGTCCAATGGCAAATATTAAAGGACCTATAAAAATAAATATTAACAACCCCAAATTAAAATAGATATTTAATTTTTTTGTATTTTTCATAGACGATGTGTTTGTGTAATACAAAAGGCAATTATTAGCGTTAAGCTTAAAGCAAACCATTGACATGCATAAGCAAAGTGTCGCCTCGCTTGTAAATAGCTTGGTTTCCATATTGGGATAAAACTATAAATACTTTTTTTATCTATCACAATGATAAAAGGTTTAAGTCCTTGCTGATTTAAAAATTGTGGTGTAAGAATTTGTATACGTTGTGGCCAGTTTTTTTCAGGGGTAATTTTAAAGCTAAATGTTTTTTTCGGCCAAAAAAGTAACCCTTGTATAAGGACATTTCCAACAATAGCTTTTATAAACGGCAGAGTGTTTCGGGTATATCCTTGTGGTATCCAGCCACGATTCACAAGAATTGTAGCGTGATTTTTTTTTAGAATGAACGGGGTTAATACTTCATAGCCAATTTGATGCTGATATATCTTATTGTCTAACAAAAAACTATGTGCGTTGTCAAACTGCCCTTCCGCTAAGATAGATGAATAAATTTTCTCGTTTGTAACTGTATTCAGCTGATTTAAATAGATAGGAGCTAATTGATTTTCTTTTGAAAAAAGCATTTCAATACGTTTTTTTTCAATGCCGCGATGTATTTGCCATATTCCCAAGTTTATCAGTATGAAGAATAGACTAAGAAAAGCTAAACTGGGTAAAAATGTAGGTGAAAAATTATAATTTTTCCATCGGAAATTAATAAAAGAGCTTTTCATAGATTAAAATATCAACAAAAAACCTAATAACCATATGCCAGCAAGAAAGCACCACCACCAAATCCCTGCGTCTAATGAGAAAGTATTTTTTGCACTGACTTTCTGGTCATACATTCGTACTGAAATAATTATGAAAAATAAAAGTGCAGCTATAACATTGATGAGATGTAACCCTATAAAAGCAATTAGAAAACTGCCATAAACACCGGTTTTAATAATGATATCTGCTTTGGCTAAGTAAAGAAAATAAAAAGTTTGTAGAGTTAAAAATAAAATACCTAATAAAATAGCAGCGTTAAGCGTTATAAAACTTTTTTGATGCTTGGTCTTTTTTAAGAAGTACAAAGATAATATGGAAAGTAAACTACTAATTACTAGCAATATCGAATTTATAAACGGAATACCTCTCATTGAAATCAAATAATTATGAGAGGGTGAAGTCAGTGGTGGTGGAGAATTTCCAGGTGGTGTAACCAAAGGCCAATGCTTATAAAAATCGGGCCAGAGTAAATAATGGGTTAGCACTGAGGCATCCCCACTTTGGCCCGCTAGCCAAGGGGTTATAGAAAATCTAACATGGAAAATTGATCCTAATAGCAGACCAAATAAAAATAATTCCGCGATTAAGAACCAAAACATACCCCAGCGAAAAGTTTTGTCCATTTGTTGATTGTATAAACCGGCATTACTTTCTTTAATAACAGACCATAGCCATCCGCCAATCATAAACAATAATCCACCAAATCCTATAACAAGCGCAGAAAAGCCCCATTTTTCACTTAAATTGAGTGAACCCAATGCCAAAATTAATAAGGCAAGTGCGCCTATAATAGGCCAAGCACTTTGATGTGGTATATAGTAATGAGGAGTTTTATTTTCCATAAAAAAATTCCTTTGAGAACGCTAAATATTTTTACATGAAAACTAGCTAATTTTCTAGTCTTCAGTTTAGTTATATCCATTAGGTTTGAAATGCAGTTACTACCAAATAGAAAAATTCTTTAGTATGCAAAGTATAGATACTATTGCTAATTATATATATAAAGTCTTTTTACAGTCATCTACATTCATTTCAAATTTTTAAATGTGCTCAAGACTGGTTACTTGTCCACGACCTAAACACCGTAAGAAAACTTTGAAAAACTCTATACCACGATATTTTCCTAAACTAGCTTTTTGCTTTTGGATTTCTTCGTCTAATGCTTGTATTTGATGCGCTACAAATTTTCTATCAATTAGTTCGGTAACTACTTGCGGTTTGTTGAATAACGCTCAGCTTAGCTAATATTTTAGCAAGGCTACAGGCCTTAGTTTTTTTTAACTTAATTCCGTAACTTAACTTTTCTTTATAGGCTATTATTTCTTTAATAGAAGTTTGATCTATTGAGAAAAAAGTAGATAATTTATTTTTAATACTTTGAGTATTAATACATGCGGTTACTGCATGGTTAAGCATTATTAGTTGTTTATTAGCAGCCATCATCTTTTCACAAGTATCTATCTCGGGTAGTTCTTTTTCCAGAGTATTGATGCAGTTAGTAAGTTCTCTTTATTTAATTCATGCGAACTAGTAGCTATAAGATTAGATTTTAACCGTTGTATTGATTTTTTGAAATTAATGATAAGTAAAGTTAATTTATTTTCAATTTTTAAAAGCTTGGAAATCTTTCTCAGTTTTTATTTTTTCTTTTTTTATTTCTTCAAGAAGCTCATATAAATCTTTTGTATTGCCTTGATAAGGCCTGGTAAGCTTAACTAATAGGTTGGCAATATTGATCACTCTATCAAAATTAACTTGAATTATTCCTTTGTTAGTTAGATAAGATATGCTATCAGAACGAAGTTGTTGTAAATATTTTTCTAGCCAAGTCAGTTGTATAGCGGTTTGTGCTTGTTCTGAAGTATAAGTGCTATGTTCAGTTTGCAATTTTGTTAAGCTTTGGTTAACCTGTGACTCTAAAAATCGCCTAGCCTTTGTTGCCGCACAGGTATCTTGTTTAGAATAACCATTTTTCCACGTCATATAAAAATTATCTAATTTTAAACCAAGGATGTAGATTTTTTTCCAAATTGTTTGGTAAGTTTGTTGTAAGCCTGATTCGCTAACGTTTCTATACCAAATTGATAAATTTTTTCTAATTGTTTTTCGATGTTTCTGCTTGAACTGTTTACCCAATCCATAGCAAATTTATATTGGGTTTTGTTTTTTGGAATAGATTTACCAGTTTTTAGTTTACAATTACTGATAAGCCTAACGAAGTTTTTATTCTCATTATCAATTAAAAAAATAGTCATAATTTTTTTTTAAAATTGCTCTTAAGTATAATTTAATCTTATTAAAAAGAGGTAATTTATAAATTTGATGATGTTAGAGATGACCAATAGCTTGTGATAAGAGAGATCGTTTTGAGCCAGTTATATCAAATAAAGTATAAGATAAAGTAATAGTATTAATATCTTTGGGTAATTTTGTATCTAAATGAAAGAGTACAGGCATCGCGCGTTGTTGACCTGGGGTGAAGGTTTGTTGCGTAAAACAAAAACACTCCGTTTTTTTTAGATGTTTTGCTGCAATACCCGGAGAAACACTGGGAATTGCTTGTACAGTCATCTTTTTTCCTGAATTATTTTTTGCTTCAAAATAAATCAAGATGTTTTCACCAGGGTGGAGTTGTATATGATGCAATCTAGGATAAAAATCCCAGGGAATGTAGTTATTGTTGCTAGTCATAAATTCCACACGAACGCTGCGCGATAAATCAATACTATCCGAAGCAACATAGCTATTTTTATCTGTTTTTCCATTGATCCCTAAATTTTTACATAGTGTGTTGTAGAGAGGGATCATCGCAAAGCCGAAACCAAACATGCCAAGTGTTGTAAAGCTAAGTATTAATAAAAGTTTTTTATTAGACCATTTTAAAAATTTAATTTGGTTTGAGCTCATTGTTGTGTGTTAGTTATCTTCCTTTCTGATATTTTGGCGAAAACTTAAGTTCAAAAAAATCCGTGTTTTTTTTAAAAGAAAATATTAATTAAATTTTGGCGGTGTAGTGAAACTATGTAAAGGGGGTGGTGAGCTTAAGGTCCATTCTAAACCTTCAGCACCTTCCCAGACTTTATCAGTTGCTTTTTTTCCCTTTCGAAGTATAGCTCGAACGATAACAACAAGAAAAAATATCTGCGCAAAACCAAAAATGAACGCACCTAAACTTGCAATCGCGTTAAAATTTGCAAATTGTAATGAATAATCGGCAATTCGACGTGGCATGCCAGCTAACCCTAAAAAATGCATGGGAAAGAAGGTAAGATTAACCCCTATCACCGATAACCAAAAATGACATTGCCCCAACCTTTCATTGTACATAACACCAGTCATTTTAGGTAACCAATAATACGTTGCTGCAATAGCGGCAAATAAGCCACCAGGTACCAAGACATAATGAAAATGGGCGACAACAAAATAAGTATCCTGATATTGAAAATCAGCGGGTACCATCGAAAGCATTACGCCAGAAAATCCACCGATAGTGAATAAAATAACGAATGCAATAGCAAATAACATGGGGGTTTCAAAAGTAAGAGCACCGCGATACATTGTTGTGACCCAATTAAATACCTTAACGCCAGTGGGGACTGCGATCAGCATCGTGGTATACATAAAAAATAATTCGGCTGCTAAAGGTACTCCAGTTACAAACATATGGTGTACCCAAACAATAAACGATAAAAAAGCAATTGCCAAAATTGCATAGACCATAAATCGATAGCCAAAAAGTTTTTTTCGACTGAAAGTGGGAATAATTTGAGAAATGATGCCAAAGGCAGGGAGAATAATAATATAAACTTCAGGATGACCAAAAAACCAAAAAAGATGTTGATAAAGCAATGGATCACCACCGCCTGCAGCACTAAAGAAACTCGTAAAAAAATGTCGGTCCATTAACATCATAGTGACAGCGGCCGCTAAAACAGGCATGACACCAATTAATAGAAATGCTGTGACAAGCCAAGCCCAACAAAATATGGGCATTTTCATCAATGTCATGCCCGGTGTGCGTAAATTGAGAATCGTTACAATGATATTGATAGCGCCCATTAAAGAAGATAATCCCATTAAATGGATAGCAAGTATTAAATAGTCGGTACTTTCTGGCGCATAGCTTGTTGATAATGGCGCATACATAGTCCAACCAAAATCAGGTGCAGCACCCTCCATAAATAAAGTACTAAATAATAAGATAGCAGCAACGGGTAGAATCCAAAAAGCCCAATTATTCATACGTGGCATAGCCATGTCGGGTGCCCCTATCATCAAAGGTATCATCCAGTTCGCGAAACCAGAAAATGCAGGCATAATGGCAAGAAATAGCATGACAATGCCGTGCATGGTTGTCATTTGATTAAACAATTCGGGGTTAAGTAAACGTGCACCCGGTTGAAATAATTCTGCCCGAATCAACAAAGCAAAAATACCGCCAATAAAAAACATTAGTAAACTGAATAGTAAATAAAGTGTGCCAATTTCTTTATGGTTTGTCGTGAAAAGCCAACGTTTAAAAAAAGCTAAAAAACCTTTTTGAACGGAATGTTCTAACTCAGATGTTTGTTCCATGAGAGGTGTTGTCCTGTTGTTTGATCCATTGATTAAATTTCGATTCACTGACGGCTTCTACCACGATAGGCATAAATGCATGATTAGTGCCGCATAATTCAGCACATTGGCCGCGATAAGTGCCTTCTTTGTCGATTCTAGCCCAAGCTTCATTAATAAATCCGGGTATGGTATCGCGCTTGATACCCAAAGTTGGTAACCACCAAGAGTGTATGACATCGTTAGAAGTAAATAGAAATCTAATTTTTTTATGAATAGGAACAACCAATGGATGATCGACTTCTAATAAATACCAAGGATTTTTTTCCGCTCTATTTTGTAATTCTTCTGTAGGCGTCGATAAACTACTAAAAAAATCGATTCCTTGATCGAGATAGGCATAACGCCAGCGCCATTGGTAACCTGTGACCTTGATAGTGATATCAGGATTACTATTATCATTCATTTTGATGAGTGTTTTGGTGGCAGGTATAGCAATCACTATCAAAATAATGAAAGGAACGATAGCCCAAGTAATTTCTAATAGTGGATGTTCATGAAATTGTGAAGGTTCAACGCCACGAGATTTTCGATGTCGAATCAATGAAAACAGCATAATACCGAATACAACAATGGCGATTGCCACACAGATCCAAAATACCAACATATGAAGATTATAAATAGCATGGCTGATGGGAGTGACACCACGCGGCATATTAGTCTGCCATGTTGCTAAGGCGAAGTGTGGAGTAAAAAATAAACTCAAGCCAACAAGAAAATATAAATGTAAGGCCTTAAAATAATTTAATCTCATAACTATCCTTGTTATTGATATTTCTCAATAATTTTTTTGAAATCTGTATGTTAGCTTTATGAAGAAGCAAATATTTTAATTGAGTTTTAGGCGGATTGGCTTTTAGAAGGGAAATGTACATGTCGTACTCGAGCATCGGAAAAGACAATCCAACAGGAAAATCAATTATAAAGCTGAAGTTTACGCATTACCATAGTGAATAATCTCCGCTAGTCTTACTCTTTTCTACCATATATCTCACACTCGCTTCCAATTCAGCATTACTACACGTATTACAATCTCCCTTTGGAGGCATTTTTTTATAGCCATTAATGGTATTTTCAAACAAACTATCTAAGCCTTTTGCGATTAAAGGTTTCCAAACTAGTTTGTCTCCTAATTGCGGGGTATCTGGAATTCCCTTACTATGACAAATAGCACAGTGATTTTGGTAGATATTTTTTCCAATTTTTAAACTAAGTGTTGCTTCTTGAACGGGTAGGAGGTTACGACTACTTTCGGTTTCTTTTGTATTAATAAGATAATCAACAGCGGCTTTAACCGCATCATCTGAACAACCAGTACAAGTACCTTTAGCGGGCATGGAATTAAAACCTTGAATTGCGCGTTGATAAACAAGTTGTTTGCCTAATTTCAGGCGCGTTTGCCATTCGGAAATATCACCAAGCTTGGGTGCACCTGCAGAACCTGCAGCATGGCAAGTAGCGCAATATTTTTTATATACCTTTTTCCCAGTTTTAGCAGTAATGGGCCCTGTAAAGGGCGATAGAGGTAATTGGCTTTTGACATTTTTTAAATAAATGGCAATCGCAGTTAAATCATAATTTGTTAAATAGGATAAGCTATTACTATTTACTTCCGCCATGGGCCCACCGACCTTCCCCGCACCTTTTAACATTTTTCCTTGGGTGAAAACTTCTTTAATTTCAGAAAGGGGTATTCCTTTTAATCCACTCGATGTAATGTTCGGTGCATAATAACCTTCGATAAACCCACCGGTTAAATAGTTTTTCTTCTTTTCTGCACCTAACAGGTTTAGTGGGCTGTGACACATTCCACAATGACCTAAACCTTGTACTAAATAAGCACCGCGATTCCATTCTTGGGTTTGTTTCGGTTGAGATTTAAATTCACCCGCACGAAAAAATAAAATGCGCCAACCTAGTTGCAGAAAACGCCAATTAAAAGGCCACATCATTTTGTTGACTTCATTCTTTTTTTGTATGGCTGGTAAACTGAAAAGATAAGCTTTAAGTGCAAGTAGATCATTTTTATTGATTTTAGTAAAGCTTGCAAAAGGAAAGACTGGAAAATAGTAGGATCCATCAGGCGCAATACCTTTGTGCATGGCACGAATGAAATCTTTATCACTCCATTGACCAATACCGGTTGTTTTATCCGGAGTAATATTTGGCGAATAAATCATGCCAAAGGGTGTATAGATTCCAAGGCCACCAGCAAAGGCTCGTCCATTGTGTTTGGTGTCGGTATGACAAGCGATACAATCACCTGCTTTGCTTAAGTATTCTCCTCGTTTAATTAATCGACGTTTTGCTGAGTCTAAAGGATAGTGTAACTGAGGGTACGCAATAAAAAGATCCATGTTTTTTTTAATGTTTGATTGATTTTGCGCAATGCTTAAATTAGGCAAGGTAAAAAAAAGTGTGAAAGAAAATACGCGTAAAAATTCAATCCTTGAAAATATGTTACTCATAGTCTTTTGACGGTCCGTTTTTGTTAGTTGCCTTGAAGCGATTCCATGCTTCTAAAAACAGATACATTAAACCACCATAATGCCATAGTATGGTTTTGTTTTTAAAGCCCCTTAATTTAGAAAAAAGTATTGTGAAGTTAATCTATAAAGGTATATTCAAAGAAATTCCTTCGAGGAGGTTTCTAAATTATGGAAATCGGTTCCTAGCAGCGACATTAAGTAAATAATAAACACAGTTGCACTAACGTAAGTTAAGTTAATTACTACTTAGCTGTCATATAAAAGGGCTTTGCTGTATTTCTTAAAGTAGCTTGTTAGCCAGCTTATTTTCTGGTAGAAAAACAAAATGAAGTTAAAAATAGGTCAAAAAAGAGTAAATACATTTTCTAGAGGACAATTAAAGAGGATTGTGGACTCATTGCAACAAGGAAACGTAATTGCCTTTCCTACCGAGACCGTGTATGCCCTAGCAGGAGATGCTAGAAATTTAACGGCAATAAAGAAGATTTTTGCACTTAAAAATCGACCTTTAAATCAGCCTTTGAGTGTTTTATTACCTGAAAACTATAATTTCGAGCTATGGGTTACTAACGTATCTTCCCTAGCTAGACATTTGGCTGCTTGTTTTTGGCCTGGACCTTTGACCCTAATTTTAAATAAAAATGAAACTGTTTTACCAGAACTAACAGGGGGTCAATCCAAAATCGGCTTACGCGTGCCTGATCATCCTATTGCGCAAGCTATATTGCAAGGATTTACTAGTGGGTTAGCTGCCCCTTCTGCCAATCGCTCTACTTATCTTAGTTCAACCCAATTAGAACATGTGCAACAAGCATTTAGTGATCAACTCGATATCATCATTGATGGAGGTGAATGTTCTGTTGGCATTGAATCTACAATTGTCGATGTTACATCAACGATCCCAAGGATATTAAGATTAGGGGCAATTTCACAAGCAAAAATACAAAATGTAGTAAATTGTGAAGTTATTTTGGATACCCCTGCTTCAATGCGAGATATAAGATTACCCATTCAAGAAATTGCGATCTCCAATTTAAAGAGTGTTATTTCTGAATATTTAAGTTATGGGAAATCGGTTACTGTATTGGCAAGACATTCATCTAAATTAGCCATGAAAAATCTCATTTGGATTAATATGCCTAAAGAAGCTTTTGATTACGCGCGTGTCTTATATAAGTATTTACGCGAAGCTGAAAATTTAACAGATAAAATATTAATTGAAGCGCTTCCCACGGATGCAAGCTGGATTGGAATAAGACATATATTAGGAAAATACTAAGCTGCAGTCTTAAAATTTTAGCAAAAATTTAGTGATTCATAGATTTTTTTTATAAAATAGACTAATTTAATACTATTAATTGCTGAAAAAATAACCTATGTTAGCTTTATTTTTCATCTATAGTATTTGCGTATTACTTGCTTGGTTTAAACGTAGACAACTTTCTATTGGTCTATTTATTTTCTTTTTAATAGCTACGACATTTGTATTTATGCACCATCTCACTAGTCAACTCAGTCTACAATTTTAAATGCAATATGGAACCCATTAAAGTTGCTAAAATTATTAAGATTCTTAATGCCATCGATGCATTAGGACTTGGATTTTTATTGATTATTGCATTTGCAATGCAAATAATTTTACATGAGTTGCCTTGTCCTTTATGTATATTACAACGTATTGGAATTTTGGCGATTGCGTTTGGATTTTTGTTGAACGTTCAATTTAATATCCGTCCAGGACATTACACGCTTTCATTATTAGCAGCATTATTAACGGCTTCCATGTCTATACGTCAAATATTTCTTCATGTTATCCCTGGCGATCCGGGTTATGGGTTACCTGTTTTCGGAGTACATTTATATACCTGGGTTTTTCTTTTATGTGTCGGAATCATTATCTATATCGCTGTTATTTTAAGTATATTTCCTCAATATTCACTCGTACAAACGAACAAGCTTAAAAGCAGGTCTTTACAGACATTAACACATCTTGCTTTTACTGTAGTCTTCCTTTTGACCATTTTTAATGGTGTATCTACCTATCTCGAATGTGGATTTAAACCTTGTCCTGAAAATCCTTCCAAATATGAGATTCAGTTAGTAGAAACTCATCCTTCACATACTTAGTATATTTTTAAGTTAATTTTACTTTAACAATTAGTCTTTAAGATACTTTCAACAAATAGAATAACTTTTGGACTGATTTTATGCCTAACAATATTACCGAAGATCAAAAAAAAACCGAAGGACAAAATCTTTTTATAAAAAACTTTAATAAATTTAGATCGCGTAAAGGAAAAAAAAAGATAAGTTCTAAGGTGGTTGAAACAACCAGTACTAGTGGACAGCAACAAGAAAGTAAGTTGGAAAATATTAAATTTATAAAATCAGAAGTACCTACTGAAAATGAGCAACTTGTAGAAAAATTTATTAAACTTTTAATTTCTAGCGCTTTGCCAGTACAAGTTCCTAGAGAAAACTACGCTAGGCCAAGATACGCAGGTTTAGCATCGCTGGCTATAATATCAGAATTGTTTTTTAATTCTAAACTTAAAATTACCATTGAAAACATGGATAAACCTAATGATGCAATAAAGTTCGCTGTAGATATTAAGATGTTAGAATTTGAAAAAAATGATTTATCACTCGATAAGCTAAAGCGTTTTGTAGCTTCTGAAAACGACTATTCTATAAAAATGAAATATTTTCAAGCAAACCATACTAGTGTTTCAAGTTTAGATTGGGCAAATTTTAGAATAGAAATTAATGAAACTATTTTTTCTTTGGTTCAGCTATCTGATATTGAGATAAGTGATTTTCTGGAGCAACATTTTAAAGGCGATGAAAAAAATGAATATAATAAAGTTTTGAATTCGATATTAGTTATTAAAGAAAATACTGAATTTATAAAGTATCTGAAGGAAACAAAAAATGAAAAATATGCAAAATATATAATTGAAAAATCAACTCATCAAACTACGATAGATATCACAAATCGTGAGGAAGCTATACTATCAAAAGGTTATCGAAAGAGTCAGATTTTCCATGCTGATGGAAAAAATATAAACTTTTTTACTGGGGAAGTTAAAAAGGACGAAGAAATTTCTGATACGAATAATAATAATTTTTCTTCTACTCCCTCTTGCAGTAATAATTAAAATAAAAATTTGCTAAATTTTTACGTTTGTTTATTCTTAAGGGATTATGAATCTCAGAGATCTTAAATATCTAATAGCCTTAGCAGATTACCGTCACTTTGGTAAAGCTGCTAAGGCTTGTTTTGTAAGCCAGCCTACGTTGAGCATTCAGCTTAATAAATTAGAAGAAGAGTTAGGCGTCATTTTATTTGAACGAGGACAAAAGCGAGTCATTTTGACATCCATGGGTAGGCTTATTGTTAATCAAGCTAAAGTGGTTTTAGCTGCGTCAAGCAAACTTAAACAATTAGCTAAATCAGCAGATGATCCCTTTTCTGTGCAATTACGTTTAGGACTTATCCCTACTTTAGGACCTTATTTATTACCCGTTATTTTACCTATTATTAAAAAAGCACTCCCTAAATTAGCATTATTCTTATACGAAGATAAAACCGACAATTTAGTTGAACAATTAAAAGAAGGAAAACTGGATGCGATTATTTTAGCATTGCCCATTATGGAACACGGCTTGCTAATAAAACCCTTATTTAAAGAGCCATTTTTTTTGGTTTTACCCAGTAATCATCTTTTAAAGCATGAAAAAAAGGTAAAACTTAATGATTTAAATTTGGATAATTTACTTTTATTAGAAGAAGGGCATTGCTTACGAGAGCAGGCCTTGGAAATTTGTCATAGAAAAAGTGCTTTAAAAGAAAAAACTAATTATCGTGCAACCAGTTTAGAAACATTACGGCATATGGTGGCGTGCGGAATAGGAATTACACTCTTACCTTTATTGGCGCTAGAAGAACGCCGCCTGATTGTAAATAAGGCGTTAGCATCGCCGGTACCACAACGCACGATTGGAATGCTGTGGCGAAAAGATGCTGCTTTGTCGATTTGTTGCGAAAAGTTGGTTGAAATTATAACAATTAACGTTCCTCCTATTTTAGCAGGTTTGGAAAAACAGCTTTAATTAGGTTCTACCTAAGACATTAATTATTTTTTCATAGAATCAAAAAATTCGTCATTCGTTTTGGTAGCTTTTAAACGATCGATTAAAAATTCCATTGCCGCAATTTCGTCCATGGATTGTAGAATTTTACGTAAAATCCACATTTTTTGTAATACTTCGGGCTTAGCAAGTTTTTCTTCACGTCGTGTACCCGAACGATTTAGATGGATAGCGGGGTAGATACGTTTTTCAGCGATGCGTCGATCAAGATGTATTTCCATGTTACCGGTTCCTTTAAATTCTTCATAGATGACATCATCCATTTTTGAGCCAGTATCAACCAGTGCAGTTGCAATAATAGTTAAACTTCCACCTTCTTCAATATTACGTGCAGCACCGAAAAAGCGTTTGGGTCGTTGTAAGGCGTTTGCATCAACGCCACCTGTTAATACCTTACCAGATGAAGGTATAACTGTATTATAAGCGCGTGCTAAACGTGTCATAGAATCTAATAAAATAACGACATCCTTTTTATGTTCAATAAGTCTTTTTGCTTTTTCAATAACAATTTCAGCGACTTGAACATGGCGTGTTGCTGGTTCGTCGAATGTACTAGCGATCACTTCCACTTTTTCACCAGTAACGGAACGTCGCATATCTGTCACTTCTTCAGGTCGTTCATCAATTAATAATACGATTAAATAACATTCAGGGCAGTTATTGACAATAGATTGTGCAATGTTTTGCATCATCATAGTTTTCCCGGCTTTCGGCGGGGAAACGATCAATCCGCGCTGACCTTTGCCAACAGGTGCAACTAAATCAATTACGCGTGCGGTAATATCTTCTGTACTTCCATTACCACGTTCTAAACAGAGACGCTCATCAGGAAATAACGGGGTTAAATTTTCAAATAAAACGCGATTTTTAGCGTTTTCTGGCGTATCAAAATTAATCTCATCGACTTTAAGTAAAGCAAAGTAACGTTCACTTTCTTTCGGGGGGCGAATTTTGCCAGAAACAGTATCACCAGTGTGAAGATTGAAACGGCGTATCTGGCTAGGGGAAACATATATATCATCAGGTCCTGCTAGATAAGAACCTTCTGAAGAACGTAAAAAACCAAACCCATCGGGTAGTATTTCTAATACACCACCTCCGTAAATATCCTCGCCTCGTTTAGCATGTGCTTTAAGAATAGAAAAAATCATATCCTTTTTATGGAGACGACCTAGTCCATCTATTTTTAATTCTTCAGCAATAGAAACAAGTTCAGCAGGTGAGTTTTTTTTGAGTTCAGTTAAATTCATAATGTTTTTTCTTTCATAAAGGGAAATTTAAAAAATGTTGAATAGTATTAATAGTTAGCTGGAATGTTTAAAGCAAGAGAAATAATTTCAAGAACTTAAGGATTTAAAATCAATTCACATGGTATCCGTCCTACACAAGGATACAAATAAATATAACTCCTAATTATGAGCATAATAAACACAAGAACAAAATACTTAAAGTTTCCTATTGGGGTTAACAAAAAAAGCATTTGTTTTTACATCTATTCTCTAGAATAGCGACTATTCAAAAGTAGAAACATGCTACCTGTTAAGTAAGCTGCTCATCTAAAAAGGATTTTAACAGTGGTTTTGATAAAGCACCTACTTTAGTACTTTTTGCATTTCCATCTTTAAAGAAAATTAATGTAGGAATACCACGTACATTATATTTTGCCGGGTTAGTTGGGTTTTCGTCAACATTTAATTTACAGATTTTTAATTTTCCATCGTAGTCTTTTGCTAACTCCTCTAAAATAGGCGCAATCATTTTACAAGGCCCACACCATTCCGCCCAGAAATCGACCAATACAGGTAATTTAGATTCTAAAACTACTTCTTTAAAGGAAGCATCACTGAGCGTGATAATTGATGAGTTATTCATAAGAAGGACTATTTGACCTCAAAAAAAATTATTTGGCAAGCTGAATTATTATTCGTGTTCAGGCGAAACAACATAAATACCAGGAGCGTTTCGTAAATAGCCGTCATAGTCCATTCCATACCCAAAAACAAAACCATCATTCATAGCTATGGCGGTAAAGTCCGCTACGTTTGTTCCTCCGGGAGCACGTTCTGCACCTTGTTTATCGAGTAACACAGCTGTGTGGACAGCAGAGGCGCCTTGTTGATGACAATACTCAACGATAGCGGCTAGTGTCAAGCCTCCATCTAAAATATCTTCTATAATCAATACATTACGATTTTTTAGTGATACTCTAGGTTTTACTACCCATTTTATATCAGCTCCAATAGTTTCTTGTTCATAGCGTGTAGCGTGGATATAGTCTAGCTCTAAAGGAAAATCAAGACGAGGTAAAAGATTACCTGCTGGAATTAAGCCGCCAATTAATACACATAATACGACAGGATTTTTTTCACTTAAGGTTTCGCTGATTGCTTTAGCTATTTTATCTAACCCTGCTTCAATTTCTTTTTTGGTGAAAAGACATTTGGCTTTTTGTTTTACTTCTTGAATATGGGTTGGAATTAGCATGCATTAGAACCTAATTGTCGTTTAGTTTACTTAATAGATTGACTGCATCTTGCCAAGCAGTAGTCTGCCGCAGTGTAGAGGCGTCTAGTGTGCGACGAGGAAATAATTTTTGCAAGCGTTTATCTGAATGAAGCATATTAGGTGATTCGTTTTTTTTACTTTCTAAATATTCCAACGCAAAAATAGCCTCTTTACGATTGTTGCAAATCAATAGCCCGTCACATCCTGCTCGTAAAGCAAGTTCCACGCGACTAAATATATTTCCCTTGTTTGCAACTGCTTTCATGGATAAGTCATCAGTAAAAATTGCACCAGAAAAATTGAGTTTTTCCCGTAAAATGGTTTGTAACCAAATAGATGAAAACCCACAAGGTTCTAGATCTACTTTATTGTAAACAATATGTGCCGCCATTATGGCATCTAGAACGGGACTTAGTTCGGTAAATGGAATTAAGTCATTTTTTTTAATTTCTTCGTAGGTTCTTATATCCGTTGCGAGATGCGTATGGGTATCAGCCGTTACAAAGCCGTGGCCAGGAAAATGTTTTCCAACTGTGGACATTCCGGCTTTTTTTATGCCTTGAATAGTGGCATGAGCTAGCTTAACTATGATATTAGGATTGGAATGAAAAGAGCGTTTTCCAATGACTTGATTCAAATTATTATCTAAATCTAAAATCGGAGCGAAACTTAAATCAATTCCCAAAGCTAATAATTCACTTGCCATTATCCAACCATGAATTTTGGCCAGTGTTACTGCTTCGTTCGGTTGTTGCTCATAAAATTCGCCTATTTTTCCTAGTGATGGAAGAGGGGTAAACCCATCTAAAAAACGTTGTACTCTTCCCCCTTCCTGATCGACAGTGAGTAACAATCGTTGCGCACTAAATTTACGAATTTGTAATACTAATTCATTAAGTTGCTTAGGAGATTCATAGTTGCGCGAAAAAAAAATAATACCACCGAGTTGAGGGTGCTTGAGAATCTCACGCTCTTCAGGTGAAAGTTCAACTCCTGTTAAATCTAAAAAAATAGAACCCATAAAATAAAATTTTAAAAGTTATAAATGTAAATTAATTTGGATTAAAAGCATGAAACATTGCTTAAACATGTCGAAGTGTTAGCATTAAGCAACAGTATGCTTTTACGATAAAGATGGCAAGTTAGCAACAAAATATTTAAAAAAGCTGCTTTAAAGCATAATTCCGTGAATTACAAATTGACAATGAGAAACAAATTTTAAAAATTAAATTCTTCTTGACAGAATTTTTGTAAAGAGTAGAATTCGCGTTCCTTGGGTATATTGC
>JAVHYG010000101.1 GCA_031119195.1 Rickettsiella sp.
TGTACAGCACGTGCAACTTCATAATGTTCTTGGCCCACAATAAGAGGATCAAGCTGACGGCTGTTTGAATCAAGTGGATCAATGGCAGGATAAATACCCAATTCAGCAATTTGGCGTGATAATACAACGGTAGCATCTAAATGTGCAAAGGTAGTCGCAGGAGAAGGATCAGTCAGATCATCTGCAGGAACATACACAGCTTGTATTGAGGTAATAGAACCTGTTTTAGTCGAAGTGATACGTTCTTGTAAAGCGCCCATTTCAGCCGCTAATGTCGGCTGATATCCCACCGCTGATGGCATACGACCTAATAAAGCAGATACTTCAACACCTGCAAGCGTATAACGGTAGATATTATCAATGAATAATAAAACGTCACGACCTTCATCACGAAAATTTTCTGCTACGGTTAGGCCAGTCAGCGCGACGCGTAACCGGTTTCCAGGTGGTTCATTCATCTGTCCATAAACCAAAGATACTTTATCTAATACATTCGATTCCTTCATTTCATGATAGAAATCATTTCCTTCTCGTGTTCGTTCGCCAACACCGGCAAATACAGAATAACCACTATGTTCAATAGCGATATTACGAATAAGCTCCATCATATTGACAGTTTTACCTACACCCGCGCCACCAAATAATCCTACTTTGCCACCTTTTGCAAAAGGACAAAGAAGGTCAATCACTTTGATTCCAGTTTCTAATAATTGTTCACTCGCAGCTTGCTCGGCAAAACTTGGCGCCTTGCGGTGAATAGGTAAACGAATTTCTTCATTGATAGGACCTGCCTCATCAATAGGCCGGCCTAAAACATCCATAATTCGTCCCAAGGTTTGTTTACCTACAGGTACACTAATAGGTGCTCCGGTATTTATCACTTCTAGCCCACGCTTTAAACCGTCACTTGGACCCATTGCAATCGTACGTACGATACCGTCACCTAATTGTTGTTGAACTTCAAGCACTAAACCACATGCCTCAACTGTCAAAGCATCATAAACTCTAGGCACAGAACTACGTGAAAATTGGACATCAACAACAGCACCAATAATTTCAACAATATGTCCAGCAAGGTTTGTTCGTTTCATAACTATTCTCTTCATTTATTGATAGGTCAAACAGCTTCGCTTCCGGCAACAATCTCAGCTAACTCTTTAGTAATAGATGCTTGGCGGGCCTTATTATAGGCTAATTGTAGATCATTAATGAGCTCGCCCGCATTTTCCGTTGCATTTTTCATAGCTACCATTCTTGCTGCCTGTTCACAAGCTATATTCTCTACTACACTTTGATAAACCTGTGATTCAATATAACGTGTTAATACTAATTCTAATAAAGGTTTAGAATCAGGCTCATAGATATAATCCCAATGATAATTTAGTTTAGATTTTTTAGGTGCAATTATTGGCAATAAAGATAAAGCTTTTGGTTTCTGTGTCATTGTGTTAATAAATTCATTATAAATTAGCGTTAAACTATCGAGGTGACCTTGTTTGTACGCGTCCAACAATACTTTAATAACACCGATTAAATCTTGCAGTTGTGGCACATCACCTAAATGATCAGCATGTGCAACGATGTTTCCACCGATTCGTTTAAAAAAAGCTTCACCTTTCCCACCAATAACTGCGAGTTGGATAGCGATATCTTTAACCTGGCAAGCCTGGAATTGTTGTAAAGCCAATTTTAATAAATTAGAATTTAAACCACCACAAAGGCCTTTATCCGTAGTAATAATAACAAACCCAGCCCGTTTAACTTCTCGCACTTGTAAAAAAGGATGTTGAAATTCAGCATGACTACTCGCAACATGACGGATGACTTCCAGCATTTTGTGAGCATAAGGCCGGGATAGTACCATACGGTCCTGCGCTCTACGCATTTTGCTGGCCGCTACCATTTCCATAGCACGCGTAATCTTTTGTGTGCCCTTAATACTGGAAATTTTTCCGCGGATTTCTTGTGCAAAGCTCATTCACTCACCACGTTTGCGTTGTTTTAAAAGAAGTAATAGCTTGAGCTAATTCATTGGCGATACTTTCGTTATAATCACCTTTTTCATTGATTTTATTTAAGCAATTGGCCTTCTCACAACGTATATAGGCCAATAACCCTTCTGAAAAAGACACAATTTTAGTTAGTTCAATATCGTCTAAATAACCTTGATCTGTCGCAAATAAAAGCACTGCCATCTCACCTACACTGAGGGGTGTATATTGTTTTTGTTTAAGCACTTCCGTGACACGTTGACCTCGTTCCAACTGTTTTCGTGTCGCCTCATCCAAATCTGACATAAACTGTGAAAAAGCCGCAAGTTCACGATACTGGGCTAAACTTAACCGAACACCTCCGCCTAGTTTTTTGATTATTTTAGACTGCGCAGCTGAACCCACCCGTGAAACAGATAATCCGGCGTTGATGGCCGGACGAATACCCGAATTAAATAAATCGGTTTCTAAAAAGATTTGGCCATCGGTGATAGAAATAACATTAGTCGGTACAAATGCTGAAACGTCACCTGCCTGTGTTTCAATAATAGGTAATGCTGTTAATGATCCAGTTTGGCCCTTAATACGCCCATGGGTTGCTTTTTCAACGAATTCTGCATTCACACGTGCAGCCCGCTCAAGTAAACGGGAATGTAAATAAAAAATATCGCCTGGGTACGCCTCACGACCCGGTGGACGACGCAATAATAAGGAAATCTGTCTATAAGCCCAAGCTTGCTTAGTCAAATCATCATAAATAATTAATGCATCTTCACCTTGATCGCGAAAATACTCACCCATAGCACAACCCGCATAAGGCGCAATGAATTGCATTGCAGCAGAATCCGCAGCGCTAGCTGAAACAATAATAGTATGTTTCAAACTGTCGTGTTCTTCTAACTTTCTAACAACTGCAGCAATCGATGATGCTTTTTGCCCTATTGCAACATAGATACATTTTACGCCAGTATCTTTTTGATTAATGATGGCATCGATTGCCAATGCTGTTTTGCCGGTTTGTCTATCGCCAATAATCAACTCGCGCTGGCCACGACCAATAGGTACCATACTGTCAATAGCAAGAATACCGGTTTGTAATGGTTGAGACACACTTTGCCGCCAAATAACACCTGGTGCAATTTGTTCAATAGGTGCAGTCTTTTCACTTCGAATAGAACCTCGCGCGTCGATAGCTTGGCCTAAGGCATTAACTACCCGACCTAACAATGATTCGCCTACAGGAACCTCTAAAATTCGCCCCGTACATTTTACAGTTTGTCCTTCACTTAAACTTTCATAATCACCTAAAACAACAGCACCCACTGAATCGCGCTCTAGATTTAATGCCAAACCATAACATTGGCCTGGAAACTCTATCATTTCACCCAGCATCACATCATTTAAACCATAGATACGTACGATCCCATCACGAACACTCACAATACTACCTTCTGTTCGTATCTCGGCAGAAACATCAAACTTTTGTATACGTTCTTTAATCAATTCACTGATTTCTGATGTTGTTAATTGCTGCATTGCTTGCCTCGTATTTAATTCACTAACTTCGCACGTAAACGTTCCAGTTTACCGCGCACAGAACCATCGATGACTAAGTCTCCGACTCGAATAACGAGTCCGCCCAAAAAATAATCATCAACGGTATAATCTAATTTAATTTCTCGTTGCAAACGCCTTTCCAAAGCCATTGTTAAAGCTTGCCCTTCTGGCTTTGTTAAAGACACTGCAGAAATAGCCTTTACTGTCACCTGGTTTGCTTGCTTAGCTTTATAATTCGCAAATAAACGGCTAATCTCTGGCAAAACTAATAAGCGCTGATGTAAAGCGATAAGTTTTAAAAAATTTTTTCCTGCAGTAAATATCATCGACTCACAAGCAAGCAATAGACATTCATAGGCCACCATCTTATCAAGTCGCAAATCCTTTAATAGAATCTGCATTGGTTCTTCTTTTACAATCAAAGCAGTTTGGTCTAATAAAACACTCCACGCATCCAATTGCTTTCCCTTAATAGCAATTTCAAATGCCGCTTTAGCATAAGGTCTTGCAATAGATGTCCAGTTCATATCTGCCATTAAATTTCTTCCAACGATTGCTTAACCAAGGCATGTTGTGCGCCACTATCGAGTGAACGCGCCAAAACTTTTTCCGTTGTCGTAATCACTAAGTTAGCAACCTCAGCACGTAATTTTTGCTGTGCACTTTGCCACTCTTGTTGAATATCAGCACGTGCTATCGCTAATAAGCGCTCACTCTCTTGACGTATTTGTTGTTTTGATTCTTCAGCCATTTGAGTCGCGCGTTTATTCGCTTGTTCAATAATTTCTGCTGCATGTTGCTTCGCTTGCTGTAAATATTTATCAGCTTTTTGTTGAGCTAATTCTAAAGAACGTTCTCCCCGTTCTGCCGCCGCTAAGCCATCCGCAATATGCTGCTCACGCTCTTTCATCGCCTTTAAAAGTGGTGGCCATACAAACTTCATGGTAAACCAGACAAAAACAGCAAATGTAATTAACTGGCCAAATAAGGTTATATTAATTTCCATGACAGGTCTCTCAAATGATTCACGTTTAGCCGGTCACTGGTTTTGAAACCAACTTCAAAACTTCTGCTAAGAAGGGATTTTTAGCAAAAATTAAATAGAGACCCATAACGATAGAAATAGCAGCAAATGCATCAACTAGTCCTGCCATTAAAAACATGCGTAACATCAACATGGGTGTTAATTCTGGTTGTCTTGCGACGCCCTCTAAAAATTTTCCACCTAAAATACCAAATCCAATCGCGGTCCCCAAGGCTGCTAATCCAACCAATAAAGCGGCTGCAATTGCAGTTAGTCCTTGAACATTTGCTACTACTTGTGCAACTTCCACCATTTTTTTATACCCTCACTATTATTAAATAAAAAATTCAATTAATGTTTCTCATGGGAATGAGTCTCATGCGCCATACTTAAATACACTATCGTCAACATCATAAAGATAAAAGCTTGAATAGCAATGATCAAGATATGAAAAATTGACCACACACCACCAAATGTCCACTGCATCCACCATGGCAATAAAGCAACTAAAATAAAGATTAATTCACCTGCAAATAAATTACCAAATAGCCGCAAGGATAAAGAAATAGGACGCACAAATTCTTCTAATAAGCGAAAAATAATATTGATAGGAAAAAAATAAGGACCAAATGGCGTGGTTAACATTTCCGTACCGAGCCCCTTAACGCCTTTAATTTTTAGGTTATAGTAAATGATTAAACAAAAGACCGCAATTGACATGCCAAATGTGGTATTTGGATCCGCCGTTGGAACAGAGCGAAAATGTTGTACTCCAAATAATGATAAGGCAGTCGGTAAAAAATCAACTGGAATCAGATCCATAAAATTCATTAAAAATACCCAAACAAAAATCGTTAATGCCAGTGGCGCAATCAACTGGCTCGTACCTTGAAAAGATTCCCGTACAGTTTTATCAACAAACTCAATAAGAATTTCAATAAAATTTTGTATTTTTCCAGGAACACCCGTTTTAGCTGTACTAGCGACCCAACGAAATAAAAATAAAAACCCTATACCTAATACTAAAGATAAAAAAAAGGTATCTAGATTTAAATTCCAAAAACCTTTACCAGAAAAACTTAGTGTCTTTAAATTAAAGGTAAGATGTTCAAGATGGTGCTGAACATAATCAGCTGATGACTGTTGACTCATATTAAAGCTTCCTTGTTCTTCATTATTAAGCGCGCCCAAAAAATCAGCTGGGGAACGAAGTAACCTGCTATAAGCACAGGTATATTAACAGATAGTAGCTTAATCATCATTACAAAAAAAATCCCACTTAACAATAATTTTGTTATTTCAGCTCTATAAAAAATCCTTAATAAGGATGTCGGCGAAATTTTACCTAAGTGACGAAATAGCTTATTCGCAAAGTAACAGCTCGGTAACATCCATAGGAAAATACCTAATAAAAGCGAGCAAACAATCTGCCAAGCATGAAAGATTCCCCCCATGAAAAGAGCACTAGCCGCTGCAATTAGACTTGCACCCCCTATTTGCCGTACCATATCAAGAGGACATTGAGTTTTACTGACAACCATGCTTATCCCTCTAAATTGCCGGACAGTATAATAAGCAGA
>JAVHYG010000102.1 GCA_031119195.1 Rickettsiella sp.
TAAGAAAAACAAACTAAAAAAAACAATATAGCCCGATCGACCCATATTAATAAACAGTACATTGTAAATAGCAAGTAACCATAAACAGATAGCAAACAGGCGCCATTTCTTGCTTGAAAAGGCAATCAATCCATAACAATAACTTGCAAAAGCTAATAAAAATCCAGTAAAAATATGATCTTTAAAAATTCCAGAATCAGAGCCAAAGCGATGTAAAATATCCCATCCTGTAAAAAATTTGATAAAAGAAAGAACTAAAGTAATTGTAGTTGCTAATAAGAAAGCACAAACAGCATAAAATGCTACTTTCTCACTGAGAAATACAGAAAATAAAAAAAATCCTAGTAAAAATTTACTATATTTTAAAAGTATATGGAAAGCCTCTAATTGTGATGCTGATGTGTAACTAAGACCTATGACAAATAAACTAAAAAAAATGATAAACATTAACGCAATACGATTTGTACACAAAATTTTATATTTTTCTTCCCAATCTCCAGCAAATAAAGAACAAAAAACACTAGCTATAAAAAAAATTTCTAAGGCAGCCGTGGATAATGGCAATACAAATCCGGTAATAATTGCAAAAATTTGACTTAGGTAATTAAAGAAATTTTTAAATCTTGATGTCTTAATGGCAATTGAATAAGCAGACATATCATTCCCTATAAATCTACATGGATCTTTGCAATAAGTTCCTGTATTTAGAAAATACCTAAACGCATTCTGTTTTATATAAATACATTAATTTTATATAACGATAAAAAACACCCGCTGCATTGGTAAAAGCCAATATAAACCCTTCACGTCCATCGAGAAAACCAAATCGTATAAAATAACCACGAATAAAACACCATAATCCATGCATAAAAGCTCTTAGAAAACTCGATTTTTTACCTTGTTGATAGCCAAGTTTGGCACCAAAAGCTGAATAATCCTCTAACTTTATTAACATTTGACTTATATTCTCAATCGTATAATGAAAAATAGTTCCCTTTAAATAAGCTAAAGAACCATAACCAATTATTTTTTCATGCACGATAACTGGACTGAATTGAATTGTGGGTTTATTTTTAAAAAAACGAATAACCGTATCGCTACCCCAATCACCATATTTAATTTTTGTTCCGCAAAAAAAAGAAATTCGTTTTATGTGATAAGCATCTTCACTGACATTAGAGTCATTAACGATCTGTTTTATTTCATCAATTAATTCTCCACTCAGTTCTTCATCAGCATCAATCGATAACACCCATTTTCCTCGTGCTTTACACAAAGCCCTATTCTTTTGCAGTCCAAACCCAGGCCAATCAGTAACAAAAACACAGGGTGTATATTCTGCACAAATTTCTAGCGTATTATCTGAGCTGCCTGAGTCAAATATAATAATTTCATCTGCCCATTTGACAGATTCCAAACAACGGCGAATAGTACATGCTGCATCTTTGGTAATAATAATGACACTTAAAGCTAACATTTTTAAATATTAATGATAGAAAATAAACCAAGCTTAAGTTAAAAGAGAATACACCAGCCTTACGAGAAAACCCAGTGGTTTTAACGTGCTTAGGGCATATTGTCAATTGTGCTACGAGGAAAGAAAAAAAGTTGTTGAGTATCGCAACGGAATACTTAGCGTATGGGAGTAAAGAAACAAAGAAAAACAACTGCTTTTTAGCCATCATCGTGTATGGCAGCATATCCTACTTTTATTCTCGCATCTTAGTTACAACATGAATCGCACTAATAACACGGTTTGCCGTCAAATTTTCTAAACAACGACTTCGACTTTTTACGTGTCGATCGCAACCTTCTTGTTGACAAGGAACACAGCTCCCCTCTGTTCCTTGAATTAAATAAACATTATTTTTTTGCTGAGATCCTATTTGGTTAAAAGGATTTATAAGATTGTTCCAAGCTTTTGGCCATGGTCCCCACTTTACTGGATTCGTGGGCCCAAATAGAGCTACGGTAGGCACACCTAAAGCTGCCGCCATGTGCGTTACCACTGTATCTGGACCAATATAAACTTTGCTAAAACTTAATAAAAAAGCAAGCTGGCCTAAGGTCAAACAACCTACCATATTAATTGCATCTTCTTTTAAGTGATCGAGAATTTCACTCACTATTTTTTTTTCATCTTTTGTCTGATCACCTGAAAAAATAATAGTATAACCTGATTGTTGCAACCAATTTGCTAACTGTAGCCAACCTTGCTTAACCCATTCTTTATAAGAAAACTTAGGAAAAACATGCAAAATAGCTAATTTCGATTTTTTTATATCAATACATTGTGAAACAACCTTTATATCTTTTTCATTCCAGCTAAGAACTATCTCTGGAAAAGGAGTCAATTGTAGAATTTCTGCTAAACGAAGATTCATTATCAAGGTATGAGTCGATAAATTATCAAACTCCACTATTTCAGTTAATAAATATGATTTCCACCAACGACTTTTATCATCACCTAGCATACCAATACGATAAGGTGCTGCAAAAAAAGCATATAAAGTCGATTTATCGCCAGGTAATGTAGAGATAGACATATCGTAACGGCGAAAAATTTTTTTTATTAATTGGCAATGAGAAAAAAAATGAGGATGCTCATCAATAGTTATGATAGCATGAATATCAGGATTAGAAGCCAAAATAGATTCTGTCCCTTTAAACACTAACACATCAATTTGGGTCGCTGGCCAATGGCGCTTAAAAGTCCGAATCAAAGGTGTAACTAATAAAACATCGCCAATTCGGCGAGTACAAATAATTAAAAGCCTTCCTGGCGGTATTTTGACCATATCCCTGATCGTTTTAATGTTGAACGATAATACACTCGAAAATTATCAAGAAAAAATTGAATTCCGAGTTAAAATTTCACTACTTGAATAGAATACTACCATGAAATTGGTATCTTCAATAAAGAAGAAGTCAAATAAATTAGTTTAAGATCACAAACTTCTATTCAAAAATTTATTTCTTGTTTCCGACTAAAGTTAAAGAAACCTAAAAAGACATTTTTTTGTGAAATAAAAATATAACCTTTCTAACGCATACTAAGGCGTAACGTCATTTAGCGTGGATAAGTCAGAAAGCGAGATTTTTCGAGTATCGTAATGAAACATAGCGGGTATAACGAAACACAGAAAATAATGTGCTTTCTGATTATCACCGTGCCAAATGTCGTTACATTCTAATTATTTTTAGAAATATCTACTTTTACATCGCCAAAACATTGAATATTATAAAATTCATCTTTCAAATCTCTAAACCATTTAACACGCGAATCTATTCCTATAATTTCTCGGATAATTTGAAACATTTCTGCATAAGGATGATTGCATCCAAAATCATGTTCAAAGCTTGTACCATCTGATAAGGTAATCGTCACTTTACTCATATTTTTTCCTTTTTTGATAGAATTTGCCAGGCCTCTGCGCGTGTATAGTCGCTGAGGTAATGTGAAATGATGAGATGGTACGTAAGTTTTCGATTAGCCATGCATTTAAGCAGGTATCTTCTCCTGCAATACATACATCGATCGGTCTTTGTATATGCGCAGCTATTTTAGGTGCAATACGTTTTTTAAACGCCGCACTATCAGTATGATTAAATAAATTTTGCTTATTGCTTACTTTATTAAACATAATACCCCCTTGGAACCATTTTCTTTAGGGTATCTGGTCATTGGTACGAAGATGCAGACAAACCGTATTGTCGTTTTCGTAGCTTACAAACTAAAAGTATGTTTCGCTACTCAAAAACCCACGCTTTCTACTGCATCCTCACTTAATAACGAAATACCCCAGATTGTGTATAAAATTGCCAATCTCTATGCAAACAATATATTTACGCTGCAATTATAATTATTTGACATAATGTTATTTTTATTTAAAAAAACACACAATCCACGTTACTTATGCTATTGACTTGCAAAACCTAGATTTATCTATCGTGAACGTTATTTTATAAATGATGAATAAACCCAGCTTTGAAAGCGACTACTTTTTATTTTTAAGAATTATCACTGCTTATCATTAATCTTAACTAAGTAATCAGTTCCTTCCTTTCTTGACAAGATTCGTTTTTAGAAAAACCTTAATGTTAGATATTACTAAATATAGTGTTTATTTTTTTTTGAAATAACTATATATTGTATATATGGATTTTACTTACATTGTTTTATACGAATACGTATAACAATTTTAGCAAAAGATTGCATTATTCACAAGTTTTCAAAGGTTTTTTCACAAGTTATGCAAATAGTTACTCACCGTTAAAGATAACAAATCACTAAAATAAAACCTTTTCTATAACCCGCAAAGAATCGAATAACTTAGATCTTGAGTTCAACTGGACTTGTATATTGCTAATAGCGATTAGAGAGACGAGGACCAAAAACTATAGTTTAGGGGTAAAAATTTCTTGGACTAATTGGTCACTTTTAATAGCTGTTGCGTTGATAGCATCGATAAGTGATCGATAATTAATCGGATTATTTGGGAAACAATATTTTTTACTAAAAATGAATTGAAAACCTTTGAATTCAATAAAATTTTTTCCAAAGGAAATTCTTGCCGTAACTCTGCAATTTTTTCGGAAAATAAAGTAAGTTTACCTCTCAAGAAACGATCTTTTTTTGGTATTAATAAAGAAATAAAAATACTTTCTTTGATACGGGTGATTTTTATACTACTGTCTTGTACTCCTAGCTTATTAAATGCTTTTTTAATAGTATTATTCTGTGTTTCAAATTGATCTTGTTCAAGATTGTTTTTAACAAAAAACATCTTATATTCTCCACTAATAATTTTTTTATGATGACTGAACTTTATTAACAAAAAATTAATAATAAAAAAATTGTTGAACAAGTTATTAATCGACTTAAACTTTTAAAAAATTGATTAGGAATAATCACAAATCATACTAATAATAGATTACTGCTGCATATCAATTAGATTTATTTTCAATAGCTTTTGTAATATTGGCCATAACAAAGCGCTTACTATTAAAGAAATCCATATCCAACGAAGTGCAATAGAAAACCCAAGAAAAGATTGCATCCAAACAAGTAACCCTTGGTAAATGAGTAGTAGTATAAAAATAAATATGACTTGTTGTGTCGAAGGAAACATCCGAAATTGTAAATGAAAACGATAGGCCAAAAAAGTAATAACACATAAGGCCAAACTATGCTCACCTAAGTAACTTCCGTGTAATACATCAATGATTAAACCTAAAATCCAAGCTAAAGTTAAATGAATATGTTCAGGTAGAACCATAACCCAATAAATTAAGATCAAAGGAAGCCATAATGGATAAATTATGGCTAAGGTCGGCGTTAAAGGAATAATATTTAACACTATTGCCAAAAAAAAACTTAAGATAACAATCAACAATGTAGAAAAGTAAAGCTGTTTCATGCCGCTTATTTTTTAAGTCCTGTTGTAGAGATATACTTAGATTTTGTTGGTGATTTATTAGGCCAAATCAATAAAACAGGTCGATTCCGATTTAATTGCGCACTAGGATCGACTTGAATATAAGCAAACTGCGTTGCCACATTCATAGTGATCGAGCTGACAAGTCCCACAGGATAACCCGGCGGATAATGTCCTCCTAAACCAGAGGAGACTAAAAGATCATTGACTTTAATATCAACCGTACCGGGTATATCTTTTAAAAGTAATTTAGCCAAGCGTCCTTGGCCCACTAATATTCCTCTTGCATCACTCCGTACATCTTGCACAGGAATGGCGCTACGAAAATCTGTTATCAAAAGCACTCGACTGGTCAATGCATTTACACTAATAACTTGGCCCATAATCCCATCTGCATCAATAACTGGCTGTCCCACATAAACACCATTAGACTTTCCTTTGTCGAGAACCACTTCATTAAGTAGTGGATCGGCATTAACTAAAAGTAATTGTGCTAATTCTAAGTGCTGTTTTTTTAAATGTTCAGAAGCAGACAATAACTGACTTAATTGCCTATTTTCACTCTCTAAAGCATCAAATCGTTGTAATTTAGCTTCAAGAAATAGTTGCTGCGAATGCAGCTTTGTATTTTCCAAGTGTAACGTTTTTCGTGTTACTAAGGTCTGTGAAATATTATTTACTAAACGAAGGGGTGCGTCGATTATATAT
>JAVHYG010000103.1:0-1162 GCA_031119195.1 Rickettsiella sp.
AATTTTTTCATAGGAATGCCAACTAGTGGCTCTTCTGCTATTTTTTCAAAATCAATACTATACACAGAACTATCTCCTTTATAATTATTTTAATTTTAATAAATTAAATAGAACTATTATAGTTCTATAAAAAAAATAATAAATCACTAAATATATTTATTAATAGTAAACATCAGTATAATTTTAATTTTATAAAATAGAGTTTTTTCACTAAATTTTGAGCAACTTATTCAAATAAAAAATTTTTATTTGAACTAATATTAAAACTAAGAAAAATAAGCGTAAATCAGTATATATAGAGTAAGTTTGATATTTATCAGTATAGTAATTTTGCGCTTCACAGCAGTTGGTTTCTTTTAAAAAGATTTGTCGAAATATATCTATTCAAATAAAATATTTTCTAATTAACTAATTTTTTTTTATTAATTATAGAAGGAAAACGGAATGCTAAGTGATGGGCTCTGGGATGAGTTGCTGAATGGTATGCAAGGCTTCAGATAAATATGAAACAGGATAAACAATCATGTCATCAAACGCTTGTTTACCCACATTGGCATTTGGGACTATAGCTGATTTAAAACCATGTTTTGCCGCATCACGCAACCGCTCTTGACCATTAGGTACTGGACGGATTTCACCGGATAAACCCACTTCACCAAAAGCGATACAATCATAAGGAATTGCTTTATTGTGTAAACTAGAAAGAGCAGCTAGTAACACGGGCAAATCTGCACTAGTCTCTAACAAACGAACACCGCCAACAACGTTAATAAAAACATCTTGATCATAAGTCACTACATTGGCATGACGGTGCAATACCGCTAACAACATTGCTAAACGATTATTATCTAAACCCACAGCTATACGCCGCGGATTTCCACCATGATTTGTATCCACTAAAGCCTGTACTTCAACAAGTAAGGGTCGACTACCTTGCCAACTTGCTGTAACGATACTACCCAATAAAGGCTGCTTAGAACGTGATAAAAGTATCGCAGAAGGATTACTAACTTCACGTAATCCTTTTTCTGTCATTACAAATACACCGAGCTCGTTGACGGCACCAAAACGATTTTTAACAGAACGGATCAAGCGATGACGACTATCTGCCTCTCCTTCAAAATACAATACCGTATCCACCATATGTTCTAAAACACGGGGG
>JAVHYG010000103.1:1172-6137 GCA_031119195.1 Rickettsiella sp.
CTTTAGTTACATGACCCACTAAAAACAATGCCATACTTTGTTGTTTAGCCAACCGTGTTAACTGCATTGCACTTTCTCTTACTTGACCCACAGCTCCCGGCGCAGAAGCTAATAAATCCGTATACATGGTTTGGATAGAATCGATAACTAAAACATGTGGTTTTTCTTGCAAAACGTGCGCTAAAATACTTTCTATACGTGTCTCAGTAAGTAATCGTAATTTTTCTTGTGGTAACCCTAAACGTCTTGCACGTAACGCTACCTGTTGCAATGACTCCTCGCCAGTAATGTAAAGCACGGAATGCTGTTTACTCAATCGACAAAGACTTTGCAATAGTAAGGTTGATTTCCCAATTCCCGGATCACCTCCCATTAATATCACCGAACCCGGTACAATACCACCGCCCAATACTCTATCTAATTCCTTAATTTCAGAAGAAAATCGTTCAATCTCATTGAGCTGAATAGCGTCTAATGGCATAATTTTTGTATCCGCCGCGGCGTAACCACTTAGACGCGCCGAGATATTTGCTTTCACTTTTGAAATAGAGTTAACTGTTTCTTCTAACAGACTATTCCACGCATGGCACTCGCCGCATTGGCCAGACCATTGTAAAAACTGGCCCCCACACGACTGACAAACATAGAGCCGCTTAGATTTGAACATCTATAAATTCCTTCGCTATTTTCCAGTTTTAATCTGAAAGAAAGTCTTATATTTAGTGAAATAAATTGCAGATAATACCTACTAGTAATTTAGTCACGTAAAAATGCATTTGGTGACAATAGATGTTGTACCGCAATGAATAAACTGGGAAAAACAGGAATTTTTTTTATTAGCTCGGGGTACTCTTTTGATACTTGTTTACCATTCCCAGTCAATACCAAAATTGGACAACATCCCATTTCTTCTGCGGGTAAGATATCACGTATAGAATCGCCAATCGATATTACGCCTTTTAAATTTATCTTATAAAATAGAGCTATTTGTTCAAACAAACCAATCGCCGGTTTACGGCAGATACAACGATCATCGGGATGATGTGGACAATAAAACACTCTATCAATTCTACCTCCCACTGCTTTTGCACAGTTAATCATTTTTGCATGAATACGAGCTAAACCCTCCTCAGTATAATAACCCCTAGCGACACCCGATTGATTGGTGGCTACAACAACTTTATAGCCAGCCTGACTTAATAAGGCAATGGCTTCTAAACTACCCGGTATAGGTTTCCATTCATCAGGACATTTAATATACTCTGCAGATTCCTCATTTATCACCCCATCCCTATCGAGGATAATAAACTTCGTATTTTTAGCTATCATTTCAATTCCTATAAAATCTATTCAATGGTTAAGTTTTTCTTAATACTTTAAGTTTATACTTTATAGATATTATCAGAGTTAATTAATTAAAAATTCTCTATTTTATGTTAAATATTAATGAATTAAACGTTCTATTAAACGAAGGTAGAATGCTTCAAACAGATCTGAGCAATTTTATGCAGGCACCTACTCGCTTGTCTTCTCACCGTTTGATATCACGTATTGATGCATTAATAAATGATATTAAACCACAACTATTAGAACCTTCTAATACCGAGGATGATAAACTTCAATTGTTAATAGCGAATCTCGGGAGAATTATAAGGAATCTTAAAGATATTAAAACTGTAATTAAAATTAATTAATATGAAAATCTCTCCATTCAATTTTTTTCAACCTAATAAAGCTTTAAAATTCCGTGAAAAAATTAATGAACGATTACCTGATTTAATAAAGCTCTTAGTTTCTAATTTAAATCAATTGGAAACCCAGATTGGTTACTTTGCAAATAATGAAAACTATAAATATTCCAGATTAAAAAAATGATTTCAATGACTCAATAGTTGGATTACCCATTGCATACTGCATAAAATAATTTTTTAACCATGGTGTTTTTTCTAGCAATCCTAGAGAAAATTGCCGTGTATTTTTTAAAAAAGGATTTTTAGTAGCAAAAGTCTGTTTAATTAGATCAATTCCTCCTCCCATCAAACGACGATGAAAACGACGCGATCGCTCAAAGCGGCGTAAGGTATGTAAAGCCCCTAATGACCGTTGCTTTCGCTTAGCTTCCAAAATGACGTTTGCCAAACATACTGCATCGGCAATTCCTAAATTAGCTCCTTGTCCGGCAAGTGGGTGAATAGTATTGGCTGCGTCACCGATTAAGGCAATGCCGGATTTTATATATTGCTCACTCTGTTGTGCTTTTAAAGGAAAACTCAAACGCTTGCTGGTCGATGCAATCTTTCCTAAATGCTGTTCATAGGCAGTTGCTAACGCTAAACAAAATAACTCATCTGTGAGCGTTTTTAGTTTTTCAACCTCTTCATACGTTGTTGACCACACAATAGAACAATGATAAGGATCCGTTAATGGTAAAAAGGCCAATGGACCTCTTGGTAAAAAAATTTGTCTAGCAATTTGATCATGTTTTTTTTCGGTTTGAACTGTCGCAACAATAGCCTGCTGAAAGTAATCATATTTTCTGCTTAAAATACCTGCTAATTCACGGACACTAGATTGAGCTCCATCAGCCCCTACTACAAGTTGTGTAGTTATCGTTTGTTGTGAGGCTAATGTTAATACACAAGCTATATCGTTATATTCAACAGAGATTAAAGAATCTGGAGAAAACCAATCTAGATCACTTGCTGTTCTAACCTGTGAGATCAATTCCAGCTGTAAATCCCGATTTTTTATTATTGTACCTAAGTGTGGCTGGCCTATTTCAGCCGCATCAAACAAAAGGTGCAATGCCGATGCTCTTTCCCAAACTTCTATGCATTGAAAAGATGAAAGACTGGTTTTAGCCAGTTTCTGCCAAACCTGAAAATTTTCAAACACCCGCTGTGAACCTAATGTAATCGAGCTAACTCTTAGCTCGTAAGTTTTATTAGGTATTGAGTTCAAATTTAAATTATTTTTATCCAAAATAGCGATACGCAAACCTGCATTGATGAGACTACAAGCGAGGGTTAAACCTATGATTCCGGCTCCTACAATCACCACATCATAATCATACGTTTGTTTATTCATTTTTTATAATTGAATTTATTTGTCGCGAGTAAAAACGAAGTTTTTTACAAGCTTTAAGAAACTCTTGGCAAGTTTCATCATTTACCAACTTAATAAAACCTTGATCCAATACTTTTTCAAGATTAATTTCTTTAAAAAAAGGTAATACGGCTTCTGAATAAGCAATAAATTTTAAACTGGTAAAACTTTCACGAACAAAATTACCGAGTTTTAATTTGTATTCTGAATCCTGGATATCTTCAGCATTTAAAATTATTGCAACCGCATCATATAAAACAGCTTGCGCTGTTTCCATACTTTGTTGGGCATTTATCCAAGTACCATCCACCACTTTGCAACCGACAATGTTTGGTGTGATAATTTCTAAAAGAATTTCTTCTTCTTTTGCTCTATTTTTTAAAAAATTAACAAGCTCAATAGTTGTATTTGTGTCGATAACAAGTCCTAGCTTCCGTCCTTTAAAAGTATTTGCTTGATTTCGTAGTATGCTCAAAGACGGAGAAGGTGGAAGATTTTTTCTTGAAGAAAACATCTTCGCTGCTTCTGGCATTTCTTGCAAACCCAACCTTCCAGCAACAGAAGTTCCAAGCTTCGAACAGATATTAAGTAAATGAGAAATTACGCGTAATCGGATCGAGGCTGTCGTTACTTTGCTCAATTCAAATATTAAAGCATTCTGGATATGTGTTTGCTCCAATTCAGTTTGACTTTTATAAAATTGTCTAGCTTGACTGTAAAAATCTGAAAAGCTTTCGGATCGTAAACGAATTTTACACCCTTTTTCTTCTAGCCCATAACTTTTAAACCCTCTTGCATACGATTCTCTAGGGCCACCCTGTTTTCCCCACGAATTTGGCTCGTAGTTGGCACGTCCTGACTGATTTGTTATAGCCATTTGTCCATCTTGATGGAATACATGTAATGGACATTGGGGAGCGTTAATCGGAAGATGTGTAAAATTCGGACTACCTAGACGTTTTAGCTGTGTATCAAGATAAGAAAAATTTCTACCCTGCAGTAATGGGTCATTGCTAAAATCAATCCCAGGAACAATATTTTGTGTGCAAAAAGCCACTTGTTCTGTCTCAGCAAAAAAATTATTCACGCAGCGATTTAGCATCAAACGTCCAACTTTTACAATAGGAAGCACTTCCTCTGGAATTAATTTAGTCGCGTCTAATATGTCAAATTCAAATTTGTCTGCAAATTTCTCATCAAACAACTGTAATCCCAACTCCCATTCGGGAAAATATCCTGCTTTAATGGCATCCCATAAATCACGACGGTGGTAATCCGGATCAACGCCATTAAGTTTGACTGCTTCATTCCAGGTAATAGACTGTATACCTAACGTAGGTTTCCAATGAAATTTCACAAATGTTGATTTGTTATCACTTGTTATCAAACGAAAAGTATGGACGCCAAACCCTTCCATAAAACGGAAAGAACGAGGAATTGCCCGATCGGACATAATCCACATCACCATATGCATACTTTCTGGATTAAGCGATATAAAATCCCAGAAATTATCATGTGCGGTTTGCGCTTGTGGAAAACCACTATCCGGCTCATCTTTAGCTGCATGAATCAAATCTGGAAATTTAATGGCATCTTGAATAAAAAAAACTGGGATGTTGTTACCAACAATATCCCAATTACCCTCTTTTGTATAAAGTTTCACAGCAAATCCACGGACATCTCGTGCTAGATCAGGTGATCCCTTATTTCCTACAACAGTGGAAAACCGTACAAAAGCCGGTGTTTTTTCTTTTTCACGCTGAAATAGATCAGCGCAGGTATACTGAGAAAGTGAATGATAGTTTTCAAAAAAACCATGTGCAGCAAAACCGCGGGCATGCACAACACGTTCTGGAATTC
>JAVHYG010000104.1 GCA_031119195.1 Rickettsiella sp.
GATATATCCTTTTTCCAAATACTGTTTGGCTTTATGTCGTTCAAAAAGAGGTGCTAGACTTCCCAGGGGAATGGCCGACATGATTTTTGCAATGTTACCCTGTCTTTCAAATGCATCTTTCAAAGCCAATGCATTGATAAACGTAGCAAGCATTCCCATCTGATCGCCAGTAATACGATCAATACCACACGCTGCTAAAGCGGCGCCACGAAAAAGATTTCCACCACCGATAACAATCCCAATTTGTACACCGAGTTTTGCCACTTCAACTATTTCTGCAACGATAGTGTTGAGAGTAACAGGATCTAGTGTTTGAGAACTTTTTCCGCTAAGTGCTTCGCCACTAAGTTTGAGTAAAATACGTCGATACTTTAAATCGGATAAAGTCATATCGCTTAACGCTCATTTAAATTAGGAGGGATGATAACCTTTTCATGCAAGGGTTTCCAGCCCAAAAATCTTCTCTACTACTGACTCAACTTTATATTTTTCGGCTAAGTATTTTTTGTTGTCATAACCTAGCTCTTCTTCGTATAAACAATAAGTGCCAACTTACCAAGAAATTAAACTATACGTTACTGTCCAATTTTTAGAGTCTTTTCATAATTTAACGATTGGCATCTAAACGCTAAAGCACATAAAAAAACTCTAAAAACTTAGATGGGAGAAACTCTCTATGTGATCTTTCCTTTAATTCAATGAAAACCTAGCTATTTATTTGCATTCAAGCGTTGCAACGGAAATTTTTCTGACTAGTCTTATTAACTGTGGATTACTATCGGTTTATACGCAAGTAAAGAGAGAAACGCAGCTAAAAGCTTAGCAACGGGCTGTATTTCTAAAGGAGTTGACATTTGTAAAAATTTTGTTAGACTCCCGCAAGTTTTTATCTATATGAGGTTAATATTAATGGACAGCGATTGTAGTAGTCGACAACAAAACATCGCTTTACAGTCTGTAAGCAGCCATTAATTAGCTGCCGCATTCTGCATAGCGCAGGTGCGGTAGTAGTCAATTGTCATCTATCCCGCCTTTATTCTCAATAAAATAAATTGATTTAGTCCCTATCTATTTTATTAGAGAGTATTTTTTTATTTTTGTAAGTCAATTACTTTAAATTTAGCCATTCAATTGCTGAATGACTTTATTTTTTAAGCTGTCTGTATCTCAAAGGAAGCTAAAAAGAGATAAAAACAGTGTATTCAGAAAGAATGCAATACAAGAAAAATAAAGCTTACGAGGGTGCTGTAATGTTTAAAGTAAATTCTATAAATACTCTTTCAAAGCCGCGATTTAATGTAAATGATGTCATTGTTATAGGTATTGTCTTACTTGCTATTGGCCTCCTAGGCTATGGCTGGCATGACATGCATGCTTATTTTAATGGTAGCGGTATTACACCAATTACACTGGATTATCATGCCCTACCGTATTATACGCTGCGGACTACGATGCGTTTATTGATCGGTATGGTTTACTCTATATTGTTTGCCATTATTTTCGGCGTGTTGGCTGCGAGCTATGTGCCATTACGTCGAGTAATTTTGCCGTTTGTAAACTTTATGGAATCGGTACCCTTAGTTGGTTTCTTGACGTTTACAACAGGCTATTTTCTCGGTCTTTTTCCGCATAGTGTCATGGGTTTAGAAGCCGCGGCTATTTTTGCTGTGTTTACCGGCCAAGCATGGAATATGATGTTGACACTATACCAAACCTTGCGCATTGTCCCTGGAGAATTAAATGATGCCACCAGTGTGTTTCATTATAATCCCTGGCAACGTTTCTGGCGTCTAGGCTTTATCTATTCAATCCCTGGCTTACTTTGGAATACTATGGTGTCTCAATCGGCCGCTTGGTTTGCTATTCTGGGTACAGAGGCTATCCCTGTTACAGCAAATGATCCCGTCAATCTTCCAGGTATTGGCGCGTACATGGCAACGGCCTTAAATCATGGCAACATGCATGCGGTTGGGTACGCGATTATCGCCATTATCATTAATATTCTGCTATTGGATCAGCTTGTTTTTCGTCCTTTAGTGCGTTACACCAGACGATTTAAATATGAAGAGGTGCCATCACAAAAGAAAGACAGTTCTTGGTTTTATCAGGCGATTGCTCATTCTGCAACAGGCCGCTTAACAGCGAGTGTGTGCACTAAATTCAGTTATTTTTGGTTGTTTGTTCTTCCTAGGGCTTGGTATTTACTACGAATCAACACGATCACTGCCCTGCTAGGCCGTTTAAACTGGTTTTGGACTAATTTGTGGTATGTAGCCGTTGTTGTACTCTGCGTTTACTTCGGTCATATGCTATGGGATTATTTCCCTAAACAATACTTTACACACTTACCCAACTGGATGGGATTAACCGCATTACGTGTGTTAGCAGCAATGCTATTGAGTATCGTAATCTTTACGCCGATCGGGGTATGGGTTGGACTTAATCCCAAATTAGTTCGATTTTTCCAACCGGTGATTCAGATTATGGCGGCTATTCCGGCAAGTATTTTTTACCCTTTTATTGCCTTATTCATTGTGATGTTTCATCAGAGTTTAGGTGCATGGGCGATCCCGATGATTATGTTAGGTACCCAATGGTATATCTTATTCAATGTGATTGCTGGTGTGTCCACGTTACCCGGACACATGATTGAAGTGAGCCAGATCTTTCATACTCGCGGCATCCTGTGGTGGAAAAAGTTCATTTTACCCGCGATTTTCCCTTATATTGTCACAGGTATAATTTCCGCAGCAGGCGGTGCTTGGAATGCAGCGATTGCAGCTGAACTACTAAACTGGAGTGGAAAAACTATTGCCGCAACTGGACTCGGATCATTTATTGCCAATTCAACCGCAAACGGACAAAACCCAGAGGCCGCATTGGGTTGCACAATGATGTGTTTGATGGTGGCAGCTTGCATCATCTTCATTTGGCAACCCCTTTATCGCTATGCCGAGAATAAATTCAAAATTGAATAATATTAATGTCTTTGGAGAATTATTATGAAAACAAATAAACTCGTACTACTCGAAACTAAGAATATTAACAAAGTCTTCCATCGAGGTAAGAAAGAATCACAAAATGTATTACAGGAAATTAATTTCAAGATCTATGAAGGTGAGATCGTTGCGCTACTAGGTAAATCGGGGTCAGGTAAATCAACTCTGCTCAGAGTAATCTCCGGCTTACTCGCGCCAACGCTGGGAAGCGTGGTATTTGATGGTCGAGAAGTGAATGGTCCCAATAAAGAAATGAGTATGGTCTTTCAATCATTTGCTTTATTCCCTTGGCTGACTATCTATGAGAATGTGGCATTTGGTTTGCAGTCATTAAATTTTCCTGTAGATATCGTTGATGACCGTACTCGCAACATGATTAATCTCATTGGTTTATCTGGCTATGAAAAGGCCTATCCTAAGGAATTGTCTGGCGGCATGAAACAACGTGTTGGTTTTGCTAGGGCATTAGCTGTACAACCCAAACTGTTATTATTGGATGAGCCTTTTTCCTCTTTGGATATTTTTACTAGTCATAAACTACGTCATGATTTGCTTAAGCTATGGATAGAACAAAAGATCAATACTAAGTCGATGTTGTTGATTACACATAGTGTAGAAGAGGCAGTTATGATGTCGGATAGAGTCGTATTACTTGATAGTAACCCAGGCCAAATCAGTGATGAATATCTGGTTACGTTACCCAGAGAAGAAAGAACTAAGTTAAATACTATGGATCTAGTTGACCAAATCAGTGATGCACTCAATAAGCAGATTGCCTTGGCAGAAGCCGCTTAATAAGGAGTGCCATAATATCGTGCTTGTACTTGAAAATTGAAATCATATTTTCAAGTACAAAAGCAATACCGTTTTTAATAAAAAATTTGCTAACGGAAAAATTTATATATTACTAACGTCTTAACTATATGCCAACTCTAGTTATGCTTTAATCTGAGCCATAACGGCTTCAGCAAAATCTTCCGTTGGCTTTTCAATTCCTTCGCCCACAGCAAAGCGAATAAAACGAATGATTTTAGATTGCGATTTATCAAGCAATTCTTTTACAGTCATGGTTTCATCTTTAATAAACGCCTGCCCTAATAAACTCACTTCATTAAGAAACTTAGCAATTCTTCCTTCAATCATTTTGTCAATAACCGCCTGCGGTTTACCACTTGCTTGCGCTTGTGCAGAAAAAATTTCTCGTTCTTTGGCAACAACATCACTAGAAACATCGGCTGCTGAAATAACTAATGGATTATTAGCAATAACATGTAACGCTAAATCTTTAGCCAGTTGTTCATCACTTCCTTGTAATTCAACAATAGCGCCTATACGTCCGGTATGCACATAAGCACCTACCACCGTATTAGGTTTAGCATGAACTAACGACGTTAAACGTCTAATCTGTATATTTTCGCCCAATTTAGCAATTAAATTTTGGCGTGCATCTTCTACAGATTGTCCTGTTGCAGGAAAAGCAGTTGCTAACAGCACTTCACCAGTTTCAACTTTATTATCCAATGCTAATTGCGTAACAGTTTCGGCAAATTGCTTAAAATTATCATCACGACTGACAAAATCGGTTTCACAATTAATCTCTAAGATAACCGAAAACTCTGCATTTGATTTAATAAGGATTAAGCCTTCCGCTGCAATACGGCCCGACTTTTTCTCCGCCTGAATTTGGCCTGATTTACGCATCGCTTCCGCTGCTGCATCTAAATCACCCCCAGCAGTTACCAACGCTTTTTTGCAATCCATCATACCAGCCCCTGTACGAGCACGTAATTCTTGAACAAGCGCCGCCGTTATAGTTGTGGCCATTTTTATTCTCCTTTTTTATCGATGGATTGCGCAGACTCGAGAACATTTTCCGCTGACTCTGACACTTCTGCTTCTTTTTCAACTTCCTGCAAGGAGAGCTCCGATACACTTTGAGCTTTCGAACGTGCTTCTAAAATAGTATCTGCTACCATTTTCGTATAAAGCGCAATAGCACGCGCTGCATCATCATTACCAGGAATAATATAATCGATTCCTTCTGGCGAGTGATTTGTATCAACAATACTAATAACTGGTATCTTTAGCTTTTGCGCTTCAGCAATAGCAATGTTTTCATAACCTCTATCAATAACAAACAAAGCATCTGGCAAACCACTATAATTTTTAATACCACCTAACGCGCGTTCCAACTTACCCATTTTTCGTTCCTGATTGAGGGCTTCTTTTTTTGTAAGTTTATCAAACCCTCCAGCTAGGTTTTCAGCTTCTAAATCTTTCAGTTTCTTAACGGATTTACGGATAGTACTGTAGTTAGTCAAAAGGCCGCCTAACCAGCGATGATTCACATACGGCATACCACAACGAATTGCTTGCTCTCTAATTAGATCTTGAGCAGCACGTTTTGTTCCTACAAATAAAATTTTACTACCCGGCCTTGCCGCTATTTTAGCCACATAGTTAAGGGCATCAATAATATATTCGCGGGTTTTTTCTAAATCAATGATGCTAATTCCATTTCTTACACCATAAATAACGGGTGACATTTTAGGTTCACGAAAACACGTACGATGACCAAAATGCACGCCCGCTTCAAATAATTGTCTTAACGTTACGGTTGACACTACTTTTCTTCTCCAAAATTGCCAAACTTGCCTAAAGTTATTCTATTTAAGGTAAGCTTCGCTGGGTTAAACCTCCACCTATCAATATCTGAAGACTACTCAACTTAGGTCTAGCCTAGTTTAAATAGCCACCCCCAGATACCTTATCAATAGGTGTGTGAAATATTGCTTTTCAGCGCGTGTTTTATACCATAATTTAATCAAAGTAAACAGAAGGGATTTTGGATCTAAATGCTAGGCTGTCATTTTCGGTCCTATAAATACTCCTTAGAACTACCTGTCAGCCGATGAGACATGTATGGACTCTGTCAATATAGCAATAGGTAAATGAAAATTTTTTTCAAAATAAAAGTGGAGCTGCAGACATGTATGGACTCTGGTTAAGTGCCATGTAATTGGAAAACATTTTTTGCCAAATCGATGCCTAATATTTTAACATGCTTCATGTGGACGCTCTTTTTATGTGAATGAATGACTACTATAAATCTTCCATTCTGGCTCATTATGAAG
>JAVHYG010000105.1:0-3419 GCA_031119195.1 Rickettsiella sp.
CTATTAAGACGGCAAAGTTAATAATCGCTTTGCTATTTTTATCAGTTTATTACGCATTAAAAAAAGTTGCCAACGCGATCCGCCTAATTGCCGCCATAAAACTGCTGAACGAACACCCGCTAACAAAGCAGCCCGTATTTTACTAATAATTTCTGTTTGACTTAAATATTTCCCATGGCCAACCACATGTAAACGAAAAGAAAGACGACCCAATGTGGTAACATAAATATCTGCTAAACTATTAATGATCAAATGCTGTGAAGAAGAAAAATAATTTGCTTGAGCAACTGCATGTTTAATGCGTCGACCCAAGGTTTGTTTTATCTCAGAACAACGGTTGAGTTTACGTTCTAAATGGATTAATCCCATTAAATAACGGCTTATATCCCGATCATTAGTCACTTTTGTGTGCCCTAATAAATTAATTAATTCTTGTAAACCCAAATGCAAACCGGACATTTTACCGTAGATTTGTTCAACACTCGGCGCATCAATTTGATAAATTGTTTGAATGCTCGTATTAAATGCGACATTTTGAACCTGCCCCGTTCTAGCTAAGTCTCTGACCAACGCTGCGGACTGAAAGATCCCAGCAAGTGCTAAACTGAGATCAACAATTTTTTTTTCATTTTTTTTCATGGAATACTTATTAAAAAAACCTAACAAAAAAATTTAACGTAATTTCAAAGTCGCTAAACCAAATAAAACTAAAACAACCGTAATGATCCAAAATCGAACGATGACTCTAGGTTCTGGCCAACCTTTTAATTCAAAATGATGATGAATAGGCGCCATCCGAAAAATACGTTTTCCAGTTAATTTAAAAGAAATGACTTGTAGTATGACAGAAACAGTTTCTAAGACAAAGACACCACCCATAATTAACAACACTAGCTCCTGTCTAACGATAACCGCGATACAACCTAAAGACGCGCCTAAACCTAAAGCGCCGACATCACCCATAAATATTTGTGCTGGATAAGTATTAAACCATAAAAAACCTAGACCCGCCCCGACTATAGCGCCACAAATAACAACCATTTCACCGGCGCCAGGCACAAAAGGGATAGCTAAATATTTTGCATAGGTAATATTGCCCGTTAGGTATGCAAAAATACCTAAAGCGCCACCCACTAGTACTGTCGGTAAGATTGCCAATCCATCCAGCCCATCAGTTAAATTAACTGCGTTGCTACTTCCAACAATTACTAAATAAACCCAAGGAATATAAAAAATACCCATAGGAATCAATAAGTTTTTAAAAAAAGGGATAACTAATTGCGTCTCAATAGGCAATTGAGCAGTTTTAAAAAGGGTAATTGCAATACCAAAACCTAACAAAGATTGCCAAAAATATTTCCAACGCGGAATAAGTCCCTTAGAACTTTTTAAAACAAGTTTAAGGTAATCATCGGCAAATCCAATTAAACCAAATCCTACGATAGCTATTAAAGCAATCCAGATCATGTGATTATTAAGATTAGCCCACAATAAAGTAGTTAATACAATTGCGATCAAAATTAGAGCGCCACCCATAGTGGGGGTTCCAGCTTTGTTTAAATGGGTTTGCGGACCATCGTTTCGAACAGGTTGACCAAGTTGATGGTAACTTAACGCTTTTATAAGCTTAGGGCCCAATAAAAGTGAAATTAAAAAAGCAGTTAAACTGGCTAAAATAGCACGCAGCGTTAAATATTGAAAAACATGAAAGGCGCGATAATAATTTGATAGAAATTCAGTTAACCACAACAACATGTATTTTATTCTCCAGTAAGCTTAACTTAAAAAAAGGTCTAATGTACTAAAGCAGTGACCACCTTTTCCATTTTTGCAGTACGTGATCCTTTAATTAATACAGTAACATCCGTATTACTTCGTAATAACGTTCTTAATGCATGAATTAAATCTTCTTGATTTCTAAAATGTTTTGCTGAAGACCCAAAAGCTTGCGTCGTTAAGGCCGTTAATTCACCGCAAGTATACACATGATTAATACCCAATTGCTTTGCCAATTGACCTATTTGGCGATGATAATAATCCGCATTGGCGCCAAGTTCGCCCATATCGCCCATTACAAAAATACGTTCCCCAGGATAATGCGCCAATAACTCTAATGCTGCTTTTACTGCGTTAGGGCTTGCATTATAGCTATCATCAATGATAGTAATGCCATCTTTGTTTTTTAAAATCATTAATCGCCCAGGAACATCCTGCATCTTTTGTAAGCCCGCTTTAATATTGCCTAATGACGCACCTACTTGGATTGCTACTGCAGCCGCCGCTAAAGCATTAAATAAATTGTGTTGACCCGGTAACACAAGGTTAATTTTTATTTTTCCCTTCGGCGTCAAAAGTGTAAACTGCACTCTACCTTCGGTATCCAAATGAATATCACTTGCTGAAAAATCAGTGCCTAAACCAAACCGAATAACACGATGATTTGCTAAACGATCGCGCCAAGTATTCTCAAAACGATCATTGACATTAACAATGGCTACTCCATTAGTAGTTAAACCTAAGAAAATTTCAGATTTTGCCTGCGCTACTTTTTCAATCGAACCAAACCCTTCTAAATGCGCTGGTGCAATGTTGGTAATTAATGCAACGTCTGGTTTTGTTATTTGAGTTAAATTAGCGATTTCTCCTATATGATTAGCGCCCATTTCGATCACCACAAACCGATGTTGTGCATTTAAATCCAATAGCGTCAAAGGCACGCCGATATCATTATTAAAATTTTTACTACTTGCTAATACGGGACCACATTCACTTAGAATAGCGCGCAGCATTTCTTTCGTAGTGGTTTTTCCACAACTACCAGTCAGCGCAATCACAGGAATAGAAAATTTTTCCCGATGCGCGCGCGCCAATTGACCATAAGCCTTTCGTGTGTCCGCAACTCGGATTAAAGGAAGCTCAGTCGAAACTGCTTGATGAACCAATGCCGCGACGGCGCCCTGCTTTTTAGCTTCTTCAATAAAACTATGGCCGTCGAATTTCTCGCCTGAAATAGCCACAAATAGTGCTCCTGGTTTAATTGAACGTGAATCCAAACTGACCGAGTTGAAGCTTAGATCTTGACCAATTAACTGTCCTTCAAGGATAGATGCTAAAATTGATAATTTCACGAGGATAAAATACCTATGTAGTGATGAATCTGTACTAAATATATACTATAAATAGTAGTATAGTGTGAAATCCACACACTAGAAAAGGAACTTGGAAACGGAATTTACTTAAGTGTAAATAAGTACCGTTGATAAAGTCAGCAACAAAGAGTGACTTTTCAATTTAGGGCGTATTGACCATTATGCTAGGATGAGAGGCAAAGAGCCGTTTGAGAACCGTAACGGAGCATACTTAGCGTAGTATGAGTAAAGAAACACAGAAAAACAACTCTTTTTAGTCATTATCGTGCA
>JAVHYG010000105.1:3429-6098 GCA_031119195.1 Rickettsiella sp.
CTGTTAACACACGCCCTAAGTACATTTTGAATTAAACACTAAAATAATAATATATGCGCATTTTATTTTGTAACTTTCACGAAGGCCATGGTGGCGGCCAAGATACCTATCTTTTAAGTTTGATTCAGGCATTCCACCCTAAGCATAGGGTTGCCTTAGCAAGCCCACCATCCTCAAGACTCTTCTTAACCCTAAAAACAGAAATACCCTGTTTCGCTATTAATTATAAAGATATCTTTCGAAAATGGGTAACCCTCTTTAAACAACTGTGGGCCTTTAAACAATGGATTGAACATCACCACTTCGATATTATTCATGTTAATGGTTCAGCCGATCATCGCGCAGTACTTCTTGTTTATCTCTTTTTAAAAAAGAAACCTAAATTGGTATTAACAAAACACAACGCTATCCGCATCAAATTTGGCGCCTTAGTAAGAATGCGTTATTTTACGGATGCTATTATCGCCGTGAGTCAGTCTACCAAACAACATCTTTTACAAGCTGGAATAAATAAAACACTTATTCATACCATCCCCAATGGAATAGACACCAATTTTTTTCGACCGATATCACTTAAACAAAAACAAGCTTCACGCCAACAGCATAATTTAAATGCAGAGGATTTTATTTTTGTTTCTAATGCAGGCACTGCGGAATGCAAAAATTGGCCTTCATTGATTGCCGCCATTACAGCATTACCTCGTGAATTAAAAAAGCATATTAAAGTTATCATCGCTGGTAAGCTACCTTCTGAATATATACAAACAGAAAGTGTAAAAAAATTTGGTTTAAGTCCTCAGGTGATTTTTACCGGACTCCTTTCAGACACGCGATGTAGAATGACTTTAGGTGATGTGGGCTTTGTGCTTTCAAATACACAAGAAACCATCTCGTTTGCTTGCCGTGAAATGATGGCGATGGGACTTCCTGTAATTATATCGAATTATGGGGGCCTCCCTGAAAATATTACACCTAACGTTGACGGATGGGTTGTCCCCGTTAACGATATACCTGCATTAACACAGTGTTTAAAAATAATTTTACAAGAAAAGAATTTAACCCAAATGGGCCAGCATGCCCGCGAAAAAGCCGTAAAAAACTTTGATAAAGCTATGTTTATCCAGGAAACACTTAAGCTTTATGAAGACACACTCAGCTTTGTCAATGAATGAGAAAAAGCTTAATTATCTACTTTATTTGCATAGTATTTTTGTACTTATCCTACTTCCAGATTCAGTAAACGTCTCACTTCTTGAATGTCACTAAAAGGATATTTTATTCCTGCTATAAGTTGATACGCCTCATGCCCTTTACCTGCAACCAATACAACATCTTCCTTTTCAGCTTTTTGAATTGCATAAGAAATCGCAAGTTGTCTATCTTGTTCTATATAAACAGGTTTGGCGCCAGTTAAACCTTGTTGAATCTCTTGAATAATTTGTTCAGGATCTTCAAAACGCGGATTATCATTAGTCACTATTAAATAATCAGCAAATTGTTCTGCAACCGCTGCCATCAATACCCTTTTGCCTTTATCTCTATCACCGCCACATCCAAACACACAATATAAAGCGCCTTGACAATGAGCACGTAGTGACTTTAAAGCTTGCTGTAAAGCATCAGGTGTATGCGCATAGTCTACAACTACCATTGGTTTATCGATTGCATGAAAAGCTTCCATGCGTCCTTGTACTCCTTTTAGATTTGCAACAAGCTTAGCAATATCAGTTAAGGAAAAATTGAGCAATTTTAATATCGTTATAACCAATAATAAGTTACTTAGATTAAACTTCCCAATTAAAAATGGATTCTCAATGAAGAATTCTCCCCACGGCGTTTCTATTTCTGCCTGTAGACCTTGACGATTAAACTTATAACTTTTTGCTACAACATGGGGAATATGCGCTAGAGAAGCTGTAACATTTGCAAGAGTATATCCCATAATAGGAAATTTTCCTGCTAATTCATCTAACCAAACTTGCCCATAAGGGTCGTCTGCATTTAATATCGCCTGTTGCACGCCTGCCAAATCAAAAAAAGAACGTTTTGCTCGTGCATATTCCTGCATATTACCGTGATAATCGAGATGATCCCGCGTTAGATTAGTAAAAGCAGCAATAAAAAACTCAGTACCATTCAAACGTTGTTGCGCTAAACGATGCGAGGAAACCTCCATAAACACCGTATCAGCATTCTTTCGTAATTCACAAAATAATTGCTGTAATTCAATTGCATCGGGGGTTGTTAATACGCCTGACTTTAAAGAAGGATAGATACCATTACCCAACGTACCAATCACACCACAGGGTTGATTTAACTGCTGCAAACACTGCGCTAGAAAATGTGTACAAGAAGTTTTACCGTTTGTCCCAGTTATCCCTATAACAGAAATTGATTGGCTAGGATAACCGTAAAACCTAGCCGCGATAAGGCCTAAATAACTGCTTAAGTTTGCAAGGGGTATGATCGGGATCGAAGCTCCAGGGATCAATCGATTTTCATCAGGTTCCAACAACACAGCAGAAGCTCCTTTTTCAATCACTTCCTGAAGAAAGTTTCTTCCATCGGATTGCACGCCAGGGTATGCAAAAAATAAATTACCTGCTTCGAGCTGACGACTATCTTGGCAAAGCCCCGTTATCAGGGGATTGTGCTTTGTCGTACTAATT
>JAVHYG010000106.1 GCA_031119195.1 Rickettsiella sp.
ATGTAGTCGCGTATGAGAGAGTCGAAGTATAGAGTATGGATTTTGGAGTGATCAGCAATAAAAAAACTATCTAAGTAATTATGCCCCCTTGAAATTGCGTCTTATTTAAGGCTTTTCTTTTCGCACTGGATTTTACGCGAAAAGCCGTCTTTTGGAGTATCAGTTTGTTGCCAACTTGTGTTTTAAGAAGTTCACGTCTTTGAGCATGAACCTAAAAAAAGTAATTAATGCTGATGCCAATCACACAATCTAACGATGTAAACTTCTGTGATTCCCATCAGAAGAGAACATCCCACTAGGCTTATTTTCAATGAAAATTTGGCTTTTTGCCTTAGTATAAGTAGCAGCATTTAAACTCGATTGTTGTTTCCAGGACGGCCGTTTACTTGGAGACGATAATGAAGAATATTCATTTACATGTCTGCACTTATTAGCTCCAGGGATAGAGATAGGGGAAGAAGCGGGGGGTCTATTAATTGCACGCGCAGTAGGCGCCGGCACTAAACGGGCATGACGTTTAATAATCACTTCATCCGCTTGGACTCTTTCTGGAGCCTTACCTACATCAGTAACCAGATTACCTGCCATTGAATTCAAAACATTACCTCCAGCAGCAACACAGGTGGTAAGCGATTTAGGATCCACCACTAATACACCATTACCTGCTGCATTAAAAACCAAACATGCAGGTTCTGCTACACGTTTACCAAAAAAACTAGTACATCGCTTGAAAAATCCCTTATCACTCGAAGGGTTTTCAAATCTCTTAGTTAGGTTATTTGAATAAGATTTCTGTTCGCCTCGAAATAAGTTCACTATTTTTTTTACGCCAGTTACTACCGAGTTCACTATCAAATCACAAAATGTATTAACAGTCAGAATAGTGAATGGAAGTTGGCCTATAAGTGATGCGACACATACTACTAACGCAATAGCACCACCAAATGCAAGAGTCAAAGTAGGTAAACCAAGAAAGCATAAAAAATATAAGCTAAATATAGCAAAAACTAGTATTGCTGCCTTTACCAATCCACGAACAGTCATCAAACTTTTTAGAATATTAACAACTGCTTTGTGTAATTGAGCGAAAGAAAAAGATTTTTGTAATATTCCTACAAAAGCCCTAAACATCACGAAGCTCATGGCAACACATAGTGCAACGGCTAAAATTCCTACTATTACAGCAGGGATTGCAGGACATGCTGCAGATAAAACAGGGAGAAGCACAGCAAAAAGCTTTAAACCACTCATTAGTGTAAAAGCTGCGACCGAAATACCTACTGTTGTTGAAACCAACGCAGCTGGCAAAAGTAGTATTTTCTTCATGGTAGATAATTGTGCACGTTTACCATTTCTATCGATAAATTCTGTAACTCCACCACTCTTGGTAAACATTCCCAAACACTTTGGAAGTGTTTCTGCAAAAAAACGGAAATTAGCATGAAAACCAGCAATGAAAACCAGCAAACTCACTGCTATAAATGCTACTAAGGTAATTATTGGCAATACTGGCAGAAAAGTGCTCACGCCTGCTAACAATAAGAAAATACAACCTGCGGTAACAAATCCACATGCAAGCGACGCAAGTAATGCGATAAAAACACCTAGTGTAGAAAAAACCTTGTCAGAAAAAATCTTAAAAGAAGTGAGGGCAATTGTTACTTTTTTTAATTTTACTGCCGATTCTATCTCTGCCAAAAATACTTCTGAATTCTTTTTGGAAAAACTTTCTAGTAGATTCTGCTTAAGCTGGTTCTTAGTAAGCTGATAATGTTTTTTTAGTAATTTCTCAATGCGTTCCTTATCTTTACTTTCCTGGTAAATTTTTAGTAATAATTCCTGATTGTCATTTTTATCCTTATTTATACGAACAATAATACCTTCTAATTCTTTATTATCCTTTCTATTTTTAGTTATACAATCTGAAGTTTTTGTTTGGTTTTTTTTATTTATTTTTTTTAATAATTTTTGGCTATGCTTTTCATTCTTACTTTTACATTCAGCAATTTTTTTTAACAATTTTTTATTAATTTCTTCTTTCTTATTTATATAACGAATAATTTTTTTCAGTAATTTTTCATTATAGTTTTCCTGTTCACGCACATGCTGCTTCAGTTTCTTTAGCAGCTCTTCATTGCCAACCTTCTTATTAGAATAATCTTTTAGTAACTCATTGTCTTTATTACACTTTATTATCTTATTAGTAATTGTTTCTAAAAATACTCCGTTACCCCGCCACCTGCTCGAATCAAGAATTTCCTTTAGTAATTCTTCATTGTGCATTCTATCTTTATTTATGGAGTCAAGATTTTTTTCAAATAAAACTTTATTTTCACGTTTTTTTTGCTCTGAATCTTCTTTATTCTCTAAAATTCTTTGAATTCCTTGAACTACATTTTTTTCAGGTATTTCTCTAGCAACATTTAATGACCTAATACGCTTAAGAAGCTTTATTAATCCTTGATTATCCAACTTACTATCAGGATTTATTTCAGAATTTATTAAAGTTTTCAGGTCGCTCTTAATACTATCTAAATAATCCGACTCTTGCGTACAGTTTTTAGTCCTTTTTAGTAAACTTTCATATTGATTAATTAAATCAAAACATGCCGCTAAAAGTCCTGTATGTATTGCATGCCGATTGACTATATCAATTTCACGTTTTATTTTATACTTTTGACGTTCTACCTTAGGTATTTTTACTTTTTGAGCTACTTCACTACTCGCTTCTGTTTTCTCTTTTTTTTCTTCTTGGCTTCGGCTTAGAGCGGGGTCTTCCCAAACTGTAAGAACCATTTCAAGGTTAGATGCACTGTCGCATAATTCCGAAAGCTTCAGAACTGTATCATCAGAATAAGCAAGAATTTCATTTTGAATATATTGCCTGAACTCCTTCTTGCCAGTCTTATTGTTTCTACCTTCAACTTCCCAATATCTTTGAAGATCAGACCCTAAGCGATACAAGTATTTTAGGTATTCATCAAAGTTTCCTTGACATAAGGCTTGGCGCATTTTCTGTAAAAGCAATTGATATTTTTTTTTCTGAGGCGCTAAAGAAAAAACGCCATTTTGTGGTAACTCAATTGGATTTGATGATACTGGCATGAAAAGCCCCTCTCATAATTACAAGCTTTATTATGTCCAAGCGAATATCTGCAGGTTCATTTCCTTTTTACCCTTTTTAACTTTAAACCATTGTTATTAAAATAAAATTAAATGTTTGATTTTAATTAAAAATATTTAAGTTGGAAATCGTATAAAAATTAATGGAATAAAAAGCCAAAATTTTAATGCGCCTGCTTATGGAAAAAGAATTGCTAAAATAATTTTTTATCTTTTTGTTTTCCTAAATGTGTATCTTTACTTACAGAATATACCCTTTTTTGAAATTTTATTTTATTAATATAGTTGATTAATAAGCTAACTATATAAACAAGTAAAGTAAGTACATTATAATTGGGAGGAATCAACTAAAAAAACAGGGGAGCACCCTAAGCTAAAAATTCTTTAAATGAATCGATCGTAATCAAGATCAACTTCTTCCAAAGTAAGGGAGAGCCAAGTATATCGCTGCACTTTAAAAGCGTAACAAGAAAATTTCTATGAAAAGGCTGATAAAAAAGGCTAAATTTCTAATAAGTTTATAAGCATACTCGAATGGAAATGGGATATTAACTAAAAATTTCCCAAAATATATTTCTGTTACGGCACCCGAAAATACATGCCTTATTCTAGCTCAAAAATTACCCTAGTTGATATTTTTATAGTTTATTTTTGAAAGCGCTTATTGACTTACAACAGATCAAGTTTACTAGAAATTAGTAGTATTGTCCTATATAGTAGTACGCTTTAATCTAAAGTACTGTCGTATTCTATGTCAAAAAATGTAAGGAGCGATCACAATGGCCATTCATGAACTAGAAGGAATCATCTTGCAACTTGCAACACCCGGAAAAGGAATATTAGCTGCTGATGAAAGTCCTACGACTATGGGAAAACGTCTCGCTGCTTTGCAGATCGAATCTACAGTGGAAAACCGACGCAATTATCGTGAATTGCTTTTTACTACACCCGGAATTGAAGCATTCATTAATGGCGTTATTTTAAATGAAGAAACCTTATATCAGCAAAATAAAACCGGTTTACCTTTTCCGGAGTTTTTAGACAATCAAGGGATCGTACCTGGTGTTAAAGTTGACAAGGGCCTTACTCCTCTTAATCCAAAAGAAAAAATGACACAGGGTCTGGATGGCCTTACCGACCGACTCAACTTATATAAAAATTTAGGCGCTAAATTTGCGAAATGGCGAGCTGTTTTTACCATTTCCGATACACTTCCTTCTTCCATAGCTCAAATAACAAACGCACAGGATCTTGCACGCTATGCGTCCATTTGCCAAGCTAATGGGATTGTCCCAATTGTAGAACCTGAATTATTGATTGATGGCGATCACAGCCTAGAACGTTGTACCAGGGCAACAGAAGCCACTTTATATACTGTATTTGAAGAGCTTCATAAACATGACGTTTTATTGGAATGTATAATATTAAAACCCAGTATGGTTATTACAGGGAATAAACACTCTTCTCAAGCTAGTGTTTCTGAGGTTGCTCAAGCAACGGTAGACGTATTACGTCGAGTGGTACCTGCAGCTGTTCCAAGCATTAACTTTCTTTCTGGCGGACAAACACCCGAGCTTGCAACCGCACATTTAAATGAAATGAATAGATTACTTCAAAATTTAAATCGCCGACCTTGGCTTTTAAGCTTCTCCTATGGGCGGGCTTTACAAGAACCTGCCTTAAAAGCTTGGAATGGGAAAACACATAACGTTAAAGCAGGCCAACGTGCATTTTACAAGCGCGCTAAATTAAATGCGGCTGCATGCAAAGGACAATATCAAACTAATATGGAAACAGAAGATAATGAAGCTGAGCCTGTATTTGTATAGGTTTTTCCGGTGGATACAAATGAATGTGAGAATGCGAGTTGATCTCAGTCGCAAACAGTTACATTTAAAAGAAATAATTAAGGCGTGTTGACATTGTGCTAGGATCAAAGAGTTATTGTCGAGTATCGTAACGGAACCTACATAGAATATGTGAGTAGCGAATCCAGAAAAACTACTCTTTTAGTCATCATCGTGCAATTAGCAACACGCCTTAAATTCTTCAATAACATTGATGTTAGATAGAATATGAGCACGCCAAAAATAATACTAATTTGTTTTATCTTACTTTTAAGTTTTAGCACTTACCTACATGCAGAATTTTCCGATCAATCTTTCGAAGCTATCGAAGAGCGTATTGCTCCAATTGGAAAAGTTCGAATAGGCAAAGAAACCCTCAACCAACTTTCGACTTACAAAATCCAAGCCCATTTAGGTAAAACTATTTTTGAAAAACATTGTATTATATGTCATAGTACTGGAATAGCTGGAGCCCCTCGTTTTGGGAATAAATTAGATTGGCAGTTGCGAATTAAAAAAAAGCTGTCTCTCCTATTAGAACATGTAAAGAATGGATACAATGCTATGCCGCGCAAAGGAACATGCTTAGAATGTTCAGCTGAAGATTTAAAAGCAGCTATTTTTTATATGACAAAAAAATCTGCATAAGTATATGTTTAATTCAGTCCCATCTGGTTTGTAATACTTAAAAGCCAATGCTTAATTTTTCTGCGTCCAATACTTTCATATTGGGCGCAGAAACGATTGATTTAAATAATTATTTTATCGCGGTTTTTATCAAGAATTTTTTTACCGATGCCTTTAATTTTAAGTAAATCTTCGATTGATTTAAAAGGACCATGTTTCTCCCTATAGGCAATAATCATTTGTGCTCGCTTCTGCCCTATTCCATCTAATTCCTGTACTAAGGTTTCAGCATCTGCAGTGTTAATATTAACATTTGACATCGTCCCTTTTTTCACTAAATTTACTGAGTTAACAACTTGCTTTACTGGAACCGTATGGGTGATTTTATCAGACTGATTTGCTAAAACAGGCACTGCCAAAACTGAAACTAGTAAGG
>JAVHYG010000107.1 GCA_031119195.1 Rickettsiella sp.
TTTATACACATAAGCTACTTGATTATCGGGGTCAGGAATTAATTTTAAAAGAAAATACCAATCCTTTTGCTTGGGTGATATTAGCGCAGTTAGCGGCGATAAAAACCAAGAAAGATAGTAAGGGACGCTTTCAGCAAAAATTTAAATTAGTTCGTCAACTATACAAGCACGATTTTAATCGTGAGATGGTGATTGACTTACTCACATTTATGGACTGGGTACTAACGCTGCCTAAGTCTTTAGAAATACGTTATAATCGAGAAATTCAGCAATTTGAAAAGGAGCACTGTATGACCTACATTACAAGTTTCGAACGTCACGGAATTCAAAAAGGGATTCAACAAGGAGAATATACTTTTCTATCGGAACTTTTAGAACATAAATTCAAACAGATACCTCTAGAATACCGTAAAAAAATGGAGCAAGCGGATCCTTCTACCTTACTAAATTGGGGAAAACGAACGTTAGAAGCGAAAAATTTATTGGAAGTATTTGAGGAATAACGAAATACGCTTTTAATTAACTTTTCTATGCTAATACTTTATCGCATTATTTTAAAAGAAAGGTACTATCCACTTCAGTGGTGTTTTCGAAAATTCTAGTGACATTACTTTACAAGACTCGGAAAAGGATAGAAAAAGTAGCAGTTTACTGCATTTTAATAGAAGAAGGCCTAAAACAGTAAAAGTTTGCGAAGCTTTTTTAAGTCTTTTTCTAATTGTTGAAATATACTAATTACAGAAATGGAGACGAGATATTTTGCTGTATACTTCTAATTCTGTGATTATTTTTTTTTACTGTTTTCAGTATTGGCTTTACCACCACCCTAAGCATCTAATTCTTCAATAGTTTTTTTTATATTGAGCATTTTCTTTTTCTAAGTTTTCAATTGTTGGTTTCTTAGGTATTTTTTTGCATAAACGATTAAATAAAAATTTTCAATTACCTTATAAAATTTCTTCGAAAATCATTTGTTGATTCTTGCGATAACTCTAATGTATCGGATTCAGTTTCCCTAGACTTCGCTGGTACTTGTTGAAAAAAAGAATATTTATTGAAAAGTGTAGTATTAGAATCTAAAGCTGCTGTATTTTTTTCTAAAATATTTTCTACTAAGTTGCGAAATTCTTTACGCTTTTCCGCTGTGAATTTGATATAAGGTTCAAAAATTATCAACCCGTGAATTAGCATAGTTGTCAATTCATTTTCTCGATCGTTATTTTTAACAATATCCATCCATATTTCTTCACTTGTTTTTGGTGAATTTAATATAGCTAACCAAGCATGCCAATTAATAGGTAAATTTCCATCATGGTTTTTGCAGCTTTCAAAAAAATTTTCAACATCAACTGCTAAAAGTTTGTCCGGATACAGATTAAAATTTTCTGCTACTGCTTCAAGTGCAGTAATAATTTTAGCGGGTCTTTCATAAACCATCGTACTATTTTCTAAGATAGACATATATATTTCTTGATTTTCTTTACTTATTCCAGGATCATTTGAATATTTATGTAATAGAAAATAGAGTGCATCACCATAATGCATACCGATAGGTTTAGATAAAAGACTCCTGCAAGGAAAAATGTCACTCAATTTAAATACTCTGTCTAAATACTTACCGCACCTTTCTTGTGGCTTATTAAAATCGTAATATACATTCGTCAGATCAAAGTCAAACGACTCATGTATAGCTTTTTTAAGTATATCTGCCGCTGCTTGATTATTCGCTTCCAAGAGTTTTTCTTTTAAAAATTCTAGGGCAGGACCATAAATCTCTAAGATAAATTGGCGTTCTGCATCAGTTAGCATATTAGCCCAAAACGTGTGGCCTAAATCATGTAGCCAAGCAGCTACTGGACCTGCTCTCCATTCATGAACAGTTTTAAGGTTAGATCTAACATTTGGTGAATAGATTGCAGCAATATGATAGTTTTTTCTGTGCGCATCTCTAAGAGTTTCAGGATTCACACTACCAAAAACATTTGCCAATTGCATGGGCGCTGAATTCATTTTCTGGAAAATGAATTCAGACAGGGATAAAGATGGAATTACATACTGAGTATAAGGATAATCGCTGTAAGACAGATCTACTATTTGTAAAAGAGGTATATTGTTAATAAGAATATCAATTAACTGATCGGAAGGATGCTCTAATAAACTAGAAAATTCTGTTTTTATCAGCCATTGCTCAATAGAGGGTAGATTAAGTACATAGCTTTCTAATTCCTGAATATCAATGTTAAACCCAATTTTTTCTAAATCATCACAAACATTTGTTAAATATTCGTTTCCCAGCACACTTATTTCCCCTTCTGCAACTAACGATTCCACCTCTACGCTGTAATCCCGTTTGGTATCACTATCTTCTTGGCGTAAAATTTGTGTAGGCGTATATTGCATTTTTACCATGAGATAAAGATAGGCAGTAGCACCTTTAGAATAAGGTATCAGCTCCTGGCGTATCAGGTAAATGAGATAGAGGTGACAATCAGCATCATTCCAAATTTCATCTGTGGAATTACCGTGCTCAATTGCTTGTTTAAGGGTTTTTACTTTAGGATTTTCTGGCGTTAATTGTGATAAAAAACGGGGTATTATTTTATTTTTACTTACAAAAGACAATAAATCCAACATAGTTCTAATCTCAAAATGTATTAGAACTTGAATATATCTATCTAAAATTAAACTTTTCTTAAACTTAAAAAAATAAAATTATCTAATTCAGTTATTAATTTGCTAAAATACTTACCAGCGAAAAAAATAAATCTCCATTTTTTAATTCTGAAATAGGATGAAATCTATCGCTTGCGGGGCATAAGCCAATTATAAAATCTAAAAAAGATAGTATGCATAAATTCCTTGGTTAAAATTTTTCTTTCCGATTCTTGAGGTTGTATCGTGAGATTATTAAGCTATTATCTACTCATCTGAGGTAATCGACATTTTAGCTGAATCTTTAGTTTCTGCTGTAATTTGCAGTAACAATTGATAAATTTCTTTTGCTTCAGCAAACGATTTTTTTTGTAAAGCAGTTTCTAATTCCTGACACACTTGTTCTAAACGACGTGCACCGCAATAAGCTGCTCCTCCTTTCCATTTATGCACAAGTGCTCGAATAGCTGACCAATCATTAGCTTGATAGTGTTGGTCTAACTCTTCTAATTCTTTACTGAGATCGCTAACGAGTAAAGCAAACCCTTCTTTAAGCAATTCTTGGCTACCCATTAAATCTAGACCTCGTTCAATGTCTAAAATAGGAATAGCTTGTAAAAGATCAAACGATTTAGAAACGAAGCTTGGGAAAAGGTGTTGTTGCTGATTTCTTACAAAGGCATGCAATATTTCCGAGGCTTTTTTTAGTGTTAAAGGTTTTGTATAGACGGCATTCATCCCATTGGCTAAGCAACTGCGCTTTTTTTCTGCTGCAATGTGTGCTGTTAAACCAATTATTGGGACAGTTGGATTGCGTTGCCATTCTTTTAAACGAATTCGACGCGTTATTTTACAACCATCGTTATCCGGTAAGCCTACATCCATTAATATAAGATCATAATGTTTTTTTTCAATATACCCTAATGCTGTTTTTCCATCCGGTGCATCATCAACTTGGCAATTAAGCTTTGCCATGACTCTTTGCGCTACTTTAGTCGCTATCGGATTGTCTTCTACAACTAATACCCGACTACCTGTGACCTCTGTTTCTTCTTGTGAAAAACAAGCGCGCTCTACTTTTTCATCTACTACTCTTTCATGCGCTTCAAATGAATATGGTTCTTCTAAGCCATTGTCATAAATCAATAACGATGCTTGAAAAGGAATCAGACAAGTAAAAGTTGACCCTTGATTGGGTTTACTAATTAGATGAATTTCTCCACCTAAATCATCGATAAATTGCTTAACTACCGATAACCCTAAGCCAGTCCCTGGATAAATTCCTTTGTAAGAAGGTGTTAATCGCTTGAAGCGTGTATAAACCTCATTGTGCTTACTTAGAGGAATTCCCATTCCCGTATCACTCACACTCAGTTTAACGATCACTTGGTCTAAGCGCAGTTTATTTTTCATCAAACGGGCTATAACTTTAATTTCACCTTCATCAGTAAACTTAAGCGCATTAGTTACCAGTTCTAACAAAATTCGCTGAACGCGTATGGGATCACCCATTAAATAGTTTGGAATAGTTTTATCATAATCAAAATGTAAAGAAAGATTTTTTATGACTGCTTGCGGTTTATTCAAACGGACCACTTCTTCCAATGTTTGATGAAGATCAAATTTCTTCTTTAATAGTGGAATTTCACCACTAGCGACTTGAATACTTTCTAATATTTTATTCAGAAATTGTAATAAAGCATCGCTGGATTGGACGAGATCATCGGCATATTCCAACACTTTCTTAGGATCATCTGCTTGCATTCGGATTAACTGTGCGCAGCCTACGATTCCTGTCAAAGGCGTTCGGATATCATGCCGCATATTTTCGAGAAATTCTGTTTTGGCTTGATTCGCTACTTCAGCCTTTTCTTTGGCTAGAATAAGTGCCTGTTTTTTATCGGTTATATCAATATAGACACCCAGTATACCTATGACTTTCTGGTTTTCATCATAAAGAGGGACTTTACTACCCGACAAAATACTTTCTTCATTCAATATTAGCATTGGAACTTCTTTATCCAAAATAGACTTTCCAGTGCTGATAATAAAATTATCTTCCTCTTGGTAAATCTCTGCTATTTTTTTACTCCAGGGTAATTCATAATCATTTTTTCCTATGGGATTATCGCCCACAACAGCAGAAAAATTGTGATTACATAATGTATATATAGAATTAATATCTTTGACAAAAATATAATTGGGTAAATTTTTAATAATACATTTTAATAAGTGAGTATTTATTTGCATAGAATTAGTCTTTCCTTTTATTAAAAATGTTGGCATCTAAATCAACATTTTTGTTATGTATACTACTAAAATTTTCTTCTTGAAAAAGTCAAAAAAAATGAAATTATTTTAGTATTTTGTCTTACTTTTTTTTAATTCAGTATCAACGAGTTTTTACTAATAGACATTGCTTTTTTATCGTTTGTTGTGCCACTCTTTCCATATCAGTAATAGCTAAAAATGTTCCTTTGGCTAATTCTCCTACTGCAAACAATTCTTTTATAATACAAATCATTCTTTCTAAATAATTTTTAGAAAGAATAGCAACAAGCTTAGCTTTATTTATGCCTTGTCGCTTCAAATAACAGGCCAGTTGAGTAGAACGTTCATTTAGTTCTTTGTAGAGGTAATATTGCTCTTTATAACTTGAGGCAAGACCTTGTGGAAAAGATAAACAATTAGTTTTAAATAAATTAAGAAAAGGCACAGACATAATATTCCGTATTTATTATTTTCATTTAAAAGTAAATTAGGGCGTTTGACCATTGCGGAACAAAGAGAAAGAAACAGCGGTTTTGCTATCATCGTGCATCCACATGCCCTACTAGCCTAAGGTTGAGGCAAGTATACTATTTTATTTGCTAATAAAATAAAAACTATTTAATTTTTATTTCAAAATAGTTAATAGATATATATTATTTTGCTAACTAGAGCTACGGGAGAATTAAACACTGCGCTAAGATGAAGAAAAAGAGTGGTTGTTTTTGAGTATCGTAAAGGTATAAAACTCTTTATTCATCCCGTTCAAAACACTATAGTTGTAAGCGTCTGTCAAGCTTCAATTGGCTATCATTTGGACAATAACCCTGATAGAATGCCCCTTTTTAGAGCTAAAGACGTTACTTGGCTCACTTTCAGCCAGGAACTTTTTTAGTGGACTTTACAAAATTTAACTTAAATCCCCGTATTATATTGGGCGTAGAAGCCTTGGGTTATAAAGACCCGACCCCTATTCAAGAACAAGCCATCCCACTTGTGCTACAAGGCTTCGATGTGATTGGTTTGGCACAAACCGGTACCGGGAAAACAGCAGCCTTTATCTTACCTATGCTGCATAAATTGTTGGGCGGTCCTAAAG
>JAVHYG010000006.1 GCA_031119195.1 Rickettsiella sp.
GCTTTAAAATTACTAGATACAAATGTTTGTGCAGAAGGTTTTTTTTTGAAATTACAACAAATTGTTTATGTTTTAAATGATCAAACGACTATTTTTAACTGGTTAGCTAATCTTCGATTAGAGATTATTTATCGTTTCTTCTATCTTCAAGATATTAAATCAGTACATAATTTTAATACGCTCCTTAATTATGCTCAAGAAATAGGTTTAAATGTAATCGATGCTAATTTAAGTACCCAAGTTTATTTAGCTAATGATCGATATCATATTCCTCTCTGTCAAGTGGAAAAAAAGGCATTTATTAATTTTTTTTGCAGGCATTATCATAGAGAGGTAATTATTAAATATATTACGCAGCAATTAGAAAATGAACTTAAAATGCGCATTAAGGAATTTCAACAACCTATTTTTCCTTTAGGTTTAGTTATTTCTGCGCAAAATACTTTTTATACAATTGAGAAAAAATTAAATGGATTACCTATAAAACAACTCGATAAGTTACTCAAACCTATTAGTGAAGAAAATGATAATTACTACCTACTGAAATCCACTTTGGAGTTAGAACAAGAAGTTGCATATTATTTAGCTAAGAAAGGTGTCTTTAAAAAACAATCTCAAAAATTTAAATTTGAAAATAGTTATTGGAAATTTACCATTATCGAAGGAGACACATTAGGTGAATACAGTTATATTTCTCAAAAAATTAAAGGATTTCCTAAAGAAAAATATTCCATCAATGATTTTGAAGAAAAAAAGTTATATACCTATTTTTCTTTAGAAGATTTTTATAAAAGCAAAAAATTTTTAATATTAGGACAAAATAGTTTTGATTATTTTTATAAACAAAAGGCTGATTTTAGTTACTGTTATTTAAAAAACATAGATTTTACAAAATTAGGGGCAAGTTTTTTACTTCTACCTTATACTGAACTTAAGGATGCATTCTATATCCAACCTACATTAACGTATAATCAATTGATATGTTTTTATAAAATAAAGAAAAATAATAATTTAAATAACGATTATGTTATTAACTTTTTTAACTCAAAACAATTTTTTAAAATTATAATTGATATTTTAGAGCCAAAAATAGAAAATCATAATTTATTTTTAGAACGTCATAAAGCTGCTTTAATTGCAAACGGACTGTATAAAAATATTTTAGAAGCGTTAGTAGAAAAGAACATAGTTTTAAATAGAAAATTAAAAAATATAGACCATAAACTAAAATGTTTAAACTATAACAAGAGTTTACTATCGATTAAATCGCTTTCATTCTACTTTGCTTTGGCAAATATGATATTAATCATGGGTGTTTTATTTTTTCCTTTGTTACCTATTGGTCTAGGTTTATTGTTATTTGGGATACTATTGAGTTGCGCTTCCCATATTTTTATGAAAAAAATAGAAACTAAGCAAATGATTTATTGTGAACAACTAATTAAATTAAGAGGAGAAGAAGGTATATTTATTAACTTAAAAAGTAAACTATTAGAATTTAGTGAAGAGCAATTATCTCAAAAGACCGATTTATTGGTTGAAAAAGAAGTAAATTATAAACTAAAAACTAGCTATTCATATCCTACTTCCATAAGTACTTATTTATTAAACAGTAGCTCAGCACCAGCTGAAATATCCGTAGAGAATTCGTTAACGAATTCTTTATGTAGATAATACGTTTCAATGTCAATGGAGAATTGGCAAATATATTTCTCATATATTTTATCTAATTCAACCATGTGTTTCTTCGATGCCAAAGTAGATTTATTCATTTGACACTAAATTGATTATTTATTTTTTTAAATCGTATTTTAGCTCATACCTTAATGCGAATTTGAAAATTCACGTGCTATAGGTATAGATCTTTCAGTATTAAACCAACTGTATGAAATGAACCAAAAACGAGCATGCGATCGTCTTTTTGTGCGGCTTTGCATGCGTGTCGTACAGCAACGATGGGAGAAGAAAACATAAGAGCAGCTGATGGCTGATTTATCGTTATTAAATATTTATTTAATTGATCTGCTGTAGCTCCACGTGGAACTTTTAAAGTTGCTAAATACCAATAATCAACCTGAGAAGTTAAAGCGGCTAAAGTATTGGCTACATCTTTATCCGCTAACATACCTACTACGGCATGCGTTTTTCCGGTACAAGGCTCTTTTGCTAATCTTTTTGCTAAACATCTTCCGCCAGCTGGATTGTGTGCTACATCTAGGATAAGCAATGCCAATTCTTTTTCAATAATCTGAAAACGTCCTGGAATGAAAGCCCGTTTCAATCCTAGTTCAATTGCTTTGCGCGAGATACAAAATTGATCAGAAAGTAGTTCAATAATCTGCAAAACTGTCGCTGCATTCTGTAAATCAACCTTTGGTAATGGTAAATTTACTAAGGTTTGCTGTTGACTTTGCCAGCTCCATGTAGAAGTGTGGATTTTATAATCAAATGTCTTGCCTTGTAGATATAATGGGGTATTTAATGCATTTGCTTGCTCAACAATGGTGGAAGGAAGTGAAAAATCGCCAAAAACACAGGGTTTGTTCGAACGCATAATTCCTGCTTTTTCTCTTGCAATGAGTTCTCGCGTATCCCCTAACCATTCTAGATGGTCTAAATCTACCGTGCTGATAACAGCAATATCTGCATCCACACAATTAACAGCATCTAGACGCCCTCCCAAACCAACTTCTAAAATAATAATATCCAGTGCCACTTGTTTAAATAACCACAAAGCCGCTAAGGTAGTAAATTCAAAATAAGTTAATGTGATTTCACGACGGATATGTTCAATTGTTTCAAAAGCCATACACAATGCAGCATCACTAACAAATGACTCTTCAATTTGTATGCGTTCATTGAAATCTATAAGATGAGGTGAGGTATAACTTGCTACGCGATATCCAGCTGCAGTTAATATGGCGTGAGTCAATGCAACACAGGAACCTTTTCCATTCGTTCCTGCAACACTAATAACTGGACAATCAAAATGTAGTAGTTCAAGCCGTCGAGCAACGATCTTTATACGGTCCAATCCGAGATCGATAGACTTGGGATGACAATTTTCTAAATACTTTAGCCAATCCTGTTTTGAATTAGCGATAGCACGTAACATGATTATTCAACGGCAGAAAGTGCATAACGGTTTTTATTAAAATGCCATAGTTTACTAAGTAAAGTGGCAATTTTTCCTTTTAAGTCCCGTCTATCAACTATCATGTCAATAGCGCCATGGCTTAATAAGAATTCACTGCTTTGAAACCCTTCTGGCAATACTTGACGCAGTGTTTGTTCAATCACACGAGGTCCAGTCAAGCCGATCAATGCTTTAGGTTCAGCAATAATAATATCACCTAACATCGCAAAACTTGCGGTTACACCACCCATTGTAGGATTAGTTAATATTGATATAAAAGGTAAACCAATTTGTTTAAGCTTAGCCAACACAGCACTGGTTTTTGCCATTTGTATTAATGAAAATAGACCTTCTTGCATACGTGCACCGCCACTAGCGGCAACGCAAACAAAAGGAAGTTCTAATTCTATAGCAGTTTGTACTGCTTTAACAAAACGTTCTCCTACTGCGGTTCCCATAGATCCGCCCATAAAATCAAATTCAAAGGCTGCCATGACTAAAGGGATCTCGTTTAGCTGTCCTTGCATAACGATCAAAGCTTCTTGTTCACCTGTTTTTTTTATAGATCGTTGCAGGCGATCTTTATAGCGCTCTTGATCCTTAAATTTAAGTCTATCAACAGCGACAATTTCACTTGCTAATTCTTTCCCCGTGTCAGGATCCAGTAGTTGCTGCAAACGTTGTCGCGCTTTAACACGATGATGATAGCCACAGCTAGGACAGACTAAAAGATTACGTTCAAATTCTGCACGATATAAGGTAGCTTCACAGGATTGACATTTTACCCACAGTACAGGCCCTTCGGTTGACTTTCTAACAGCAGTCCGAATTCCTGCAATTACTTTTTTAAACCAACTCATAATATTTCCTAAATGGCTGTATTTATTTAATTTAACGTTAGTGTTGCTAGAATAAAAGAAAAGCCGAACCTCCGCCCCCTCACTGAATTTCCTATGCCTGGATTATGAATCCAACAGATTTTCAACTTTATTATATAATACTTACGCTATTTTATAATACCTCGATTAACCCTGCTCACAAAAACTTAAGCGTCATTTCATTAAGTGACGGGAGCTCGTTTAGAATTAAGCTTAATGCTCTTTTTAAAAACTACCCGTATTTCTGGCTTTCAAAAGATCCCAATACTTTAAATAGATCGCTTCAGCCGTTCCTACATCAGTTTGCACGATACTGCGCTTGAAGATTTCTTTGCTGGGATATATAGTTGGATTATCTAAAATTGATTTTGGCATCAGTTTGACAGCTGCTTGGTTAGGTGAGGCATAGCCTGTTTCAAGACTAATTTTTTCGGCGATATCCGGACGTAAGACAAAATTTATAAAACGATAGGCATTATCAAGGTGTGTTGCTCCAGTCGGAATAGCCATACTATCTATAGCAGTAATAAAACCTTCTTTAGGGTAGACAAATTGAACAGCAGGGTTTTCTTTAGTTACTTGATAGATATCACCATTCCAACCCATCCCTAAGGTCAGATCTTCATCAATATAAAGTGACTTTATACCATCCGCATTAAATAATCGGATATTAGGCATAAGTTGCTTTAATTTTATGTAGGCTTGCTTGATATGCTCCGGATTGGAATCGTTAGGTGAATAATGTAATACCAGCAATGCAATGGAAAACACTTCGCGTACATCGTCTAACATAAGAAGTTGATTACGATATTCTGGACTCCACAAATCAGACCAATTTTGTAGTTTAGAAAGCACATGATAGTTTGTATTAACCGCGATACCTGTAGTACTCCAAAAGTAAGGAATACTATAATGATTGTCAGGATCGAACGGTTTATTTAACAAACCAGGATTTAAATTTTTAAAATTTGTTAAGCGTGTTTTATCCAAAGCTTGCAACATACCTTGCTTAATCATGCGATCGACATAATAAGTTGAAGGTACAACAATATCATAGCCTGAATTTGGATTTGCTTTGAGCTTGGCATACATCGTTTCATTACTGTCATAGGTTGTATAATTAACCTTAATACCCGTCTCTTTGGTAAACTCTTTTAATACATCGTTAGAGATGTAGTTAGACCAGTTATACACATTCACTACGTTTTCTTGCGCAAAGACCGGTAAGCTAAAAAGGCATAAAAAATATAAAATAAATCTCATTTAACTTCTTTCCTCCGCAGTGTCAGTTGAAATATAATCACTATTAACAAGGTAATAGCAAATAAAACTGAACATAAGGCATTTAGTTCAGGGTTTACACCGATACGTACCAATGAGTAAATATAAAGTGGCAAAATCTGGAAATCGGGGCCTGTTACAAAAAAACTGATGATGACGTCATCGAGTGACAAAGTAAAACTTAACAGCCATCCCGCTAAAATTGCTGGCCATAACATAGGAACGATAATACGGCGAAAACTCATAAAATCACTAGCCCCTAAATCGCGCGCCGCTTCAAAAATATTTTTGTCTAAACCGGTTAAACGACTGTAAACTGTGACGGCAACAAAAGGAATACAAAAAGTAATATGAGAGAGTAAAAGTGACCAAAAACCAAGCTGCATTTTAATAAGAAAAAATAAAATAAGTAGTGCTATACCCATCACAATATCGGGCGAAACAATTAACACAAACATCAAACCATGCAATACCTTTTTACCAAAAAAAAAGTAGCGATAAAGACACGTAGCCGCTAAAGTGCCGATTAGAGTGGCGATACTTGCAGCCAACATACTTACTTCCAAGGAATGCAAAGTGACCACAGCAAGATTAGCATCATTACCTAATTGTTTATACCAATCTAAAGTAAAACCGTGCCACAATAATGAATAAGTCGAATTATTAAATGAATAAATAATTAAAATAGTGATAGGAAAATAAAAAAAGCTATAAATAGCTGTTAAGTAGCTAAATTTCGCCAATCGAATCATGGTGTTGTCCAATTTTATTTGTCCGACGGTAAATTAATAAAAGAAGGCCCATACTAAATGTTAATACCATACTCACAGATGAACCCAATGGCCAATTATGTGCTGATAAAAATTCACTTTGTATGAGATTTCCTACCAATAAAGATTTTGCGCCCCCTAAAATATCCGGAATATAAAACATAGTCATTGCTGGTAAAAATACTAAAATAACTCCACCGACAATACCAGAAAGTGTTAAGGGCAAAATGATACGCGTAAAAATAATAATGGTATTAGCACCTAGATCCCGTGCAGCATCAATAAGACGAATATCAAGTTTTTCTATATTGGCATACAGCGGTAATATCATAAAAGGTAATAAACTATACACCAAGCCTATTGTCACAGCGGTTCCGGTATATAAAATAGAAAGCGGTTGATGAATAATGCCTAGCGATAATAAAACTGTATTGAGTAAGCCTTTTGCTTTTAAAATAGAAATAATGGCATAGGTTCGAATAAGAGAACTCGTCCAGAAAGGAATGATGACTAAAAACAACAACAGACTCTTATATTTGGATTTAAAGCGCGCCAAAATATAAGCAAAAGGATAGCCTAAACAGAGACAGATTAAAGTACATAAGCCAGCAACAAAAAAAGAATGTAAAAAAACTTTTAAATAAAGCGGATTAATTAAAGAAAAATAGTTTTGTAGTGTAAATTTCCAGCTAACGAGCTTTACTGGATCATTTACTAAAAAGCTAGTTATTAGCACTAAAAGGATAGGCAATAAAGCAAATACTGATAACCAGAGCCAAATGGTGGTGATGTTAGTCCATTTGAATAAACGATCAGTCTTCATCAGGCAAAATAACCTCCCATCCTGGAATCCAATGCACCCACACTGATTCGCCACTATGGAAATCCAATTTTTCGTCATCTTCATTGAAGAATTGCGTTGCGGCAAGCAAAGTATTACTTTCTAAACGAACCATGAGATCGACAGTCGACCCTTTATAAATGACTTGTTCGACGACACCAGGAAACATTTGCGTTGTATCAGTGACTTCAGAAGGAGACCAAACCTCTAGATCTTCGGGTCTTACTAAGGTATATATTTTTTGATTAGCCGAAAAATGTCGACGGTTTTTTAAAGTAAACTGTTTTCCTTCAATAATGACATGGAAAACATGTTCATCAACCGAGACGACTTGCGTTTCAAAGATATTAACTTCGCCAATAAAGCGTGCTACTCGTAAACTATGTGGTTCCTCATAGACCTCGCGCGGTGTTCCTATCTGTTCAATATGTCCCTCGTGCATAACAACGACTCGATCGGACATTGATAAAGCTTCTTCTTGATCGTGCGTCACAAATATAAAGGTGATACCTATTTGAGACTGTAGTTGTTTTAATTCGATTTGCATGGTTTTACGTAATCGATAATCCAAAGAACTTAAAGGTTCGTCCAGCAAAAGAATTGAAGGTTTATTAACGACAGCACGTGCAATGGCTACGCGTTGTTGTTGACCACCACTTAATTGATAAGGTTTACGCTCACTCAGGTCTTCTAATTTGACCATCTTTAACGCATCATACACTTGTAACTTAATATCCGAACGCGTTAAGCCGCCCTTACAGCGTAAGCCAAAAGCAATATTGTCAAATACATTAAGATGCGGAAATAGCGCATAGCTTTGAAAAACAGTATTGACGTGACGTTGTTGCGGCGACAACCCCTTGATGTCTTTACCATTAATACGAATACTTCCAACATCAGGTTCTTCAAAACCAGAAATTAAGCGGAGTAATGTCGTTTTTCCACAACCGCTTGGACCTAGTAATGTTAGAAATTCACCATGTTTAACTTCAAAGTGAATATCTTCTAAAACCTTTTGATCGTGAAATTTTTTGCAAACTCCTTTGAGTTCAAGCACATTCCCATTCATTAAATAGGCAACCTCACAGGATGAAACGCTAAAATCGAGAGCGATTATGCAATGTGTGACGGGGTATGTCTACTTTTGTATCGCTAAACGACCACACTCCTTAAAATTTTAAATATCAGGGCTTGGAATTAAAAAACTTTCAGGATAGAAGACTTTTAATAAATATAACCCCGTTGGCTTTGCGGTAAGAGTCGCTTTTTTTCTATCTTTAGCTAATAAAACTTCCTTCGCCCAGCTAGGTTCACGTTTACCCGCTCCAATTAGCATTAATAATCCAGCAATATTTCGCACCATATGATGCAAAAAAGCATTGGCGGTAATATCAATAATCACATTGTCTTTTTGACGGCTTACTACAAGTCTCTGAATATTTCGAAAAGCACTTTTAGACTGACAACTCATGGCACGAAATGAGCTGAAATCGTGCTCTCCGAGTAAATATTTAGCTGCAGTTTGCATACGCATCTCATCTAATGGGTAATAACAATGGGTTGTATGTTTATGCCATAAAGCGCTAAGCAGTGGTTTATTATAAATAAGATAACGATAGCGACGTGCAAGTGCAGAAAACCGAGCATGAAACTGATTTGATACCCTTCTTACCCAGTCAATACGAATATCGGCAGATAAATGGCTATTACTACCTAATAACCAGCTGCGATCGCTGCGAACAGCAATGGTATCAAAATGCACAACCTGTCCTAAGGCATGCACTCCTTTATCGGTACGGCCAGCACAAGTAAGCGCAATGGGATGGTCAGCAACGTTTGCAATTGCTTTCTCTAACACTGATTGAACAGTTAATAGCCCGGCTTGAGATTGCCATCCATGGTAAGCTGTACCTTGATAGGAAATACCTAGTGCAATTCTCATTGATAATCTTTATCGTTTCTTCCCCATATCAAAAACACACTTTTCTGCTAAGCTTTATTTTTTGTTGCCATATTGGCAGTACTGATCATTGCTTGAAATTGCTGGAGTCTGGCTTTTGCAGATTCTGCTGATTTTGAATCAGGGTATTGTTTAATTATTTTTTCAAAAGTCTCCATGGCTATCGTTTTATCCCCTTTAGCAAAATAGGCTAAGCCTAATTGTAAAAGTGCATCAGGTACTCGCCCATCTTGAGGATATTTTTTCACAAACTCACTAAAACGAATGATCGATTGCTCAGGCTGACCTTGCAGCAAATATAATTGACCTAAAAAATAATTCGCATTTGGTCGATTAATATCCCAAGGATATTTTTTAATATAATTTTCAAACCCTTCTATCGCTGCAACATACTGTTTATTTTTTAAAAGTTGAAAAGCGGCTTGATAGTCTCGTTCGCCTGCTGCTGATGGCATGCTTGTAGAAGAAGTAACTGTTGTGCGCGCTGCAACTGCATTTTTGCTATTAATATTGTTTAAATGCGGCGGATTATTAACCATAGTTGCTGGATTAGCTTTTACTATGGGTACTGTCGTTGTATTAACTTGTTTTTGGTTGAAGCGTTTTTCCAAATCTTGGTATTGACTACGTACTTGATTCTCTAATCGGTTTACTTGATCATCTAATTGCTTTAAGTGATGTTCCTGTTCGTCTATTTTTCCCCGTAATTCTTGCATGCGTTGCGTGAGATCATCAACCTCTACTAATAATGGGTTTAGATTAGAAATTTGATGTTCTAAAATACCCAACCGTTGCCCTTGCGAAAACGAAGGGGCATTGTTTGAAGGGTTATCAGTCACATTATTTCTTCCTGCAGACGATGTGGGTACCTCATCAGCATCATTGTATCCATCCACAACAGGCGCTATCGCGTGGGCGACAGCGCTTATACCAAAACCTAATAAAAAAATACTAACTTTAATAAGTTTCATTGATTACCTAGAATAAATCATTGAACGGTTACAAAGCAAAGCTCACCCTCAGAAAAATGCCTCATGACGTTTGTTATCCTTTATTTGTAATAATAGCTGACTGATATTGTAAATCAGCCCTACGATTTTTTGAGTAATCGGCTTCAGAGTGACCAAACGCAATTGGTTTTTCTGCCCCATAACTCACTGTCAAAATTTGATTTTTATTAACACCTTGGCTTCTTAAAAACTGTGTAACACTTAAAGCACGTCGTTGCCCTAAACCGATATTGTACTCTCGGCTTCCACGTTCATCAGTATTACCCGCTATCAAGATCTTTGCTTCCGGATGCGCTATTAAATAACGTGCTTGAACTTGAAGTGATGGAATATCGTTATCGTGGATCGTGCTTTTATCAAAATCAAAATAATAGGTTTGATTTCCTACTTTAAGCGCATTAACATTTTCATCACTATCAAAGCTACTAAGATCGCCTGTTCCGCTAACAGTAGCTTTATCCGAGATTTGTCCACCATTTAAATTTCCTTCACCCAAGTCATCCTTTCCAGTTGAACAAGCAGATAAAATAAAAAAGCTTGCACCAATCGCACTAATTTTTAAAATTTTTCTAATTAACATAGATGAATTACCCTCACTATAATGTTATAGAATTTTATGATAGAAAAATGACCATGTTGCGTCTCGCACATTCCTTAGTGCTGTCGGTAAACCTAGCGTAATAGCGTCCATCTACCGATACCATACCTAATGAACCTTAGCGTCCTGATTTTGATTATTCACAGAACACCATTTGACCGTTCCAGTTGAACAAGCGGTTAAAATAAAAAAGCTTGCACCAATCGCACTAATTTTTAAGATTTTTTTAATTAACATAGACCAATTACCCTCACTATAATGTTATAGACTATTTTTATGATAAAAAAGGTGACCATGTCGGGTCTTGCACATCCCCTTGTGGTGTCGGTAAACGTAGTGTGATACGTCCATCTACCGATACCATACCTAACAAACCTTGACGTCCTGGTTTTGATTCATAGAGCACCAATTGACCGTTTGGTGCAAAGCTAGGCGATGCATCATAACCTGAATGGGTCAATATCTTTAAGCTGTTATCTGCTACATCCTGTACTGCTATATTATACGATCCTTGTTCCTGATTGAGTACTACAATTGTTTTTCCATCGTTAGAAAAAGAAGCCCTTGCATTATAATTACCATCATAAGTCATCCGTTGAATATGTCCTGAGTGAAGATTGATGCGATAGATTTGCGGACCACCACTTCTATCCGATGTAAATAATAGTGAACGACCGTCTTGTGAGAAACTTGGCTCGGTATCAATAGAAAGACCAAAAGTAATCTGACGTAATTTTTTAGTAATGAGATCCATAAGATAGATTTTTGGTGCAGCAGCATCTTTAGATAAGGCTAATGCTAATGTTTTATCGTTAGGCGACCATGCCGGTGCACCATTGATACCAGGAAAGCTACTAATTAATTCGCGTTCTCCTGTACTAACGTTTTGAATATAGATGCGTGGTAATACTTTTTCAAACGAAACATAAGCAATCCGCTTACCATCACGTGACCAGGCGGGTGACATGATAGGTTGAGTGGAAGTGAGTAACGGTTTGCTATTATAACCATCCATATCCGCAACTTGTAAACTATAGTGACGATCAAGACTATTTTTATCTGTCACAAGTATATACGCAATACGCGTTGAAAAATTGCCTTTAATACCGGTTAATTTTTCATAGATAAGATCACTGATGTGATGGGCTAAACGACGTAATTGGTTCTTATTTACTGTGAATTCTTGTTGCAGCAAGGTATGCCTTTGTGCCTGCACAACATTGACTAAAGAAAATTGCACGCGATAGCGTGCATTATCAAGAGCCTTAATCTGACCCACAACCACATCATCGATATGTTGTTTACGCCAATCCGATGTTGTAATCTGGTTCAGAGAAATAGGTGTAGCTGATGGTGACACTGACGTTTTAAATTGGCCACTACGATTTAAATCATTTTTTATAATAGTACTCACATCGTTGCTTTCATCGAGATGATTGGATCCTGCAAATGGCACGATGGCAATAGGTAATTGATTAGACACACCTTGTGTTAATTCTAAATTGAGTGCGGCATGCGCAGGCATAATCCAAACAATGACTAGACTTAAGACTAAATACTTGAAGATTAAACGGATTTGCAACACGCAAACTCTCCTACAAATAACTCTCACTTTGCAACACACTTTTATATAACAAAGTTGGAAGAGATTTTATCTTTTTCTTTGACAATATGTTTCTTTAACAATACAAGCAACAAGCAAAGCCCCGACTAAACTACTCAGCAAAACGACTAAAGCAAAATGAAAGTCTGAAACTGAATAAACAGGTAAACCATTTTCTAGTAAACCATCCCAGTTTTTTTCCAATAACCACCCTATAAGGGGTTGAAAAGCCGCGCCAATTAACACTGATGCCATGTTAGCAAACGCAACAGACGTGCCAGCTACGCAATGCGAATTAATTTCTGAAGCGACAGCATAAGCAGTAGCAACCCCTGTGTTTGCTAAACCATATAGAAATAATAAACTAAATAAAATTGCTAAAGGTAAATGCGGTACCATTAAGATAATACTCGCAAATACTAAGCTTAAAAATGCAGATAAAATAAGAATTGTTTTCCGCCGTTTTAATCGATCAGAAATCCAGCCTGCTAATGGGCTACCGATTGCCCAACCTATAAAAATTAAGCCAATTGCCATAGCAGCCACTTCATTATTTAGATGATAAGCTTGCCGAAAAAATTTAACACCCCATAATTCAGCGAGTGCAGCAGTGGGTGCATAGAGAAGTCCCGCAAATAAAGCATTCCACCAACTTTGCGGATTCTTTAAAACCTCCTTTAATCCCTCTAATGGTGCGTGAAGCCAATTTTTTTTAATTGATAATGGCTTGTTTTCTATGGGACGATCGCGCAAAACGATCGCAATCACTAGTGCCAACGATGCCATAATTGCCGAAATTAAAAGTAAAGTAACACGCCAACCAAAATGGGCTACTAAATAAGCCATTGGCATTTGTCCTATTGCAGCACCTAACATACCTATTGCTTGCGTTAAACCAGCAAGTAAACCAAAGCGATAAGCCGGAAACCACACAGAAGCTATTTTCAACGCACTTACAAAAGCAAAAGCGGCGCCAAATCCCATCATCAAACGTCCTAAAGCTGCTATGTGTAACTGACTAGTTAGTGCAAAAATAAGACAACCTAAGGCGCAGATTAGAATCATGCTGGTTAATAACCAACGTAAACTAAATCGATCAATCAATAGTCCGACTGGTATTTGCATACCAACATAAGCATAATAAAAAAAAGCAGATAAACTTGTACTTTGAAATCGCGCATCAGCGAATCAACCATGACGCCCGGAGCTACGCGAGCGAAGTATTCTATAAAAAATGCGCTGGCAGCTAATCCCCAAACCAACCACGGATAATAGCGATTTCGTGACCATTGCCTCTCTGGAATCATTAACATAAAAGATAACTGTTTAAATTAAAAATTTGTTTTTTTTGCATAAGCTTACTAATAGAGTTGATTTCCTCGTTAAACGATACTCTACGGTCCTCACTTATCGTTTGGCTTGAACTCTAGCCTATTACTTGCTTATGCAAGTGGTCTATTGAATTAATTTTAAGCGGAGTGAAAGGAGATTGACAAGAAATAAATAAACTTTTAGAGAATACTTTATTCAAGTGCCATCTTTACCATGAGTTGATAGGAATCTGTGTCGATAAGCCAGTGCTAAAAAATTAACAAGTCAAATTCACACTTGTAGATTGAAATTCTGGAACAAACTGATCTATATCTTCTATCTTCTCCATATTACTTTTTAATTCATTCATCATGTATTTTATCTTTTGCATTAATTGATCGGTGTTAAAAAAACGATACATTAAGCGTTTTTTCCAAGGTGCAGTTTCTGGAAAAATTTGTCCAACAACCTGTAGTAAAATCAAAAGATTATTTCCTCGCACTAAAAGTGCCGATTTTACCGACTCTATATGCCTTTGCTTATTTTTGTCTTGAGGACGAAACGCGATTTGACACTGATAATTTCTGCAGGATATATTCATATCTACAAGGATAGTATAAAGCTGCTGTAAAAATGTACTCATCCATTGCTCGTCATTATTAGTTTCTGGAGTTAAATAGGCTATTTTCTGGAAAATATCTGCTTTTAATTCAACGTTATTGATTAGTTTATTTAATAAACTTGCGTATGATTGTACAAGGTCAGTTTCTAATAAAAATAAGATAAGTTCACTTAAGGAATAACTTGGTTGCCCATAAAAATTGTTTCGTATGAACAGATAATCTAAAAATTTCTCAGCAGTCACATGTTGAGCAATATGTAGCTTACTTAAAAAATCTAATACACCTTTTAATATAAATGCTTTAGACTGTCCATCGTTTATAGTGAAGCGATAGTCAAAACTATTATTTTTAGTGGGAGTCATGTCAATACAAAGTGCTGCTAAAAATTTGTCCCATTTTTTATGCAACAGGTTTGCTGCTACTTGAGAATCTTGAGCAAATACAAAATTTAAAAAATTTAATTCCTCTTTTACTTTAAAGGGAACATCAGTTAACTCTCTTTGGGTCTGTCGCATTTCTTTGTTTAAATAGCGTAAATTTTGGGAACGCGCAGATATAGTTTCAACGGCTAGAACCTTCACTTCAGTTTGATGAACTTTCTCTGTAAGAAAACTACTGTTATTCTGCATACAACCCAGTGGATGCTCATTGTTAATATTTTTAATTTCTAGGTACAATTCATTAATACTTAAGCGTATAGACATATCTACTTTTTTTATATAACTATCAATAAAATTATTTTTTTCTGCGCCACTCATAAACTGATTTCTTCGAAAACGAATGTAAGTATAAAATTTATAATCAGCTTCTACGATAGCTTTTACAATAAGTTTTACTCTATGGGTATCAAAACAATTAAATTCCAAAAAAAACAGTAAAGCTTCTAAGTTCTTTTTTATTGAGGAAAACAAACAGGGCTGTAATACGGGAGAATACCGCTCCCTAACAAAAAATCGCCAAAATAAAAACCAATCTTGTGTTTCAATATCATAAAGCAATTTATACTCAAATAAATAGGCCAATTTATTTAACAAAGCAAAAATTTGCCATTTTATTTCTTTAAATTTACGAGAATTTACACTCACTTTATTTTGAATTTTTACTTGTTTAGAATGCACCATATCTTCATAATAAAGTGGATTGCTATAATAGATACTTAGACCTTTAAGACAGGTTTTTTGCTGCTGATAATACTGTGTTCGTAGCGATAGTAATTCTGAAATTAATTTTCCCATCAACTCGACACACTGTATTTTATTAACAGGGCATCTATCATCTTTCCATAATAGTTGGTTACTGACAATGTTATTTTTTATACAATCGACGGTAACAGTCAGATCAAGGTGTACATCTGTAAGTAAAACATATAAAATTTCTAGATAGCGTTTAGTTTTATCTAAACAATTATGTTCAGCATTATCTATTAGTAAAGTACTAGAACACAAACCCAGCAAATTATCTATTCCTTTGCTATTTATATTATAATAAAGTGGATTTCCCTTAAGGATTTTTTGTAAACTTTGTTTTAAAATATAGATTTGATCGCTTAAACTATAGTAGTTCTCTACATGACTGTACACAGGTTTATCTTGATATAAAAGATACAATCGTTTATGTTCGCCTACATTGCTGCAGTTATTTGTCTTTGTACTGACTTTAGGCATTATTATCTTCCTTTAAGTTTGTTTTTTTAATCCATAATTTGTTTTTTATTTTTTTAACTATAAGTATACCTAATATGCATTTGCTTCTCATGAGGTTGTACCGTATTAGCCGGTTCAATAGGTTTAAAAAAATGAAAAATTGACTTAGCGCAATATTTTAACCGTTCTTGGCCCGCTTTTACCCTTTGATTCGCATGAGCACACTCGATATTTTGTTGCTGTAATCTATCAGGATCTGGCTCACTATTTAGCGCGTCCCCTAAATAAGTAAACAGAGATAACTGACTTAAACTATTAAGGACTGTGTGTACATAAGGTGTCACGGGAATACCTAATGATTCCAATACAAAAGGTAATTTTGGCAAAATAAATAAAGCAACGCCGAGATACCAATAATTTAAATCCTCTGTAAAAGTAAATAAACTAACTATAAAACGCAGACTCCACGTTACCTCTTGAATACCCGCGCAGCCTGCAAATATTAAATCGAGTAAATTTGGAATATACATAAAGCCATTTAATCCAAATTGCAAGTAATCAGCACCTAAACGGACAAGATGTTTTGCATACAAAAACGTGCGTGATGTCTTTTGGATGCAAGGACATAGCATGCTTATTTCTAATAAATTGGCGCTTAAACTTCTAAGGTAATAGCTTAAGTTATGATGTTGCTTTACCATTTGCAGAATTGTCATTAAGCAACGTGCCAATAAATAACTGTCATCACGTTGTTGCCAATCCACTTTTAATCCCACTTTACGAAATATATCGCCAAATGGCGTATGTAAGGACAACTGTGTAATAAACCAATTGAAGGTCAGAAAATGGGCATGCTGATAAAAATTTTGCAAAATTTTTTCATCTCTCACCTGTTCGTAAAGTAAAAATTTTAAATTATCGTCTATATAAGGGTATATTTTTTCAAAACTGACTGGATTCATTACGGTATAGCTTAACGTTTGTTTCCTTTGACTATGATAAATAACAACACTTTGTGCTTTGAACTCCAAATCATTGATTAAATTTTCTTTTCTAAACCCTACAGCGTACCAAGCTTTGTTTGTTAACCATCCAATTAGCTTTTTATCATTCACACAAATACCTAATTTTTCTAAGCCTATCTCTGTTACAAAGCATTCCTTAGCATTAAAAAAGTTTGCAGGGTTATAAAAAATTATCGCATTTTCTGAATTAGTTGTTTGTGCCTCTGCAACGGGTAATCGAGTCATCAGGGAGATAGAAATCGCTTTTGCGGTATTTATAATTGTTGGCTTAGGTCGTCTAAGGCGTTGCATAAAGACATAACTTAAAGCTGTTGTTAAGGTTAATAGAAACGTTGTCGTAGCACTTATTATAGCAATACCCGTAGCGCTTAGTTGTGACAAAAACAAAGTGAGAGCTTGTTCTTTCTCGCCAGTTAGCTTATCACGTAATTTAGCGTACGCTACATCGATATTGAAGTTTTCTTTTTGATAATTGCCAATGTGCTTACTCACCGTATATTGAGTTTTTTCTGATAATGATTTTGACCACCAATAATCAAGAATAGGAATTTGTTTTAAGGTTTGCTGTGTATTAAGTTTTTCAGTAATACTACGTAGAGTGTCTGTAAAAACCCGTGTCAGATTCCCTTTTTCATGCGTAACTTGCAGTGTAATATCCGGTAAGGCTCTATTAGTAGAATACGGCACAATAAAACGTGTATGCTTATTGCTGATAACTAACTTATTTTTACCTTGGCTTGCAGTCCCTGAAAACTTAGAGGGAAACAGGATAGTGATCGGCAGTGTCGTTTCACAGATAACCCTTGCATAGTGATCAAATAATCTTTTAGGTAAAGCGATAAAATTATTCTCAGTATTCGAAGTGAGTTTTAATACTAATGTTGAACAATTATTTAATAAGGGAAGTACTTCTCCTTTGACTTGAGAAGGATCTATTTCAAGTAATAAACTCGCTTCTTCCAATTTAGCGGCCAGTTTAACAGCAATTTTCGATTTTACGTCATTAACTTGCAGATTACTTTTTAGATCAGCATAGCCAATGCTCAAATTGGATATGCTTTCACTCGCTAATAAAATAAGTTCTTTTTTTACTGCACCGTAAAAATAATAATGAGGACCATGCGGATGATTTAAGTGGCCTAAATACGTAAATTCATTATCAGATCCTCCCTTTTCAGATGTTCTAAGAAAACGATCCCCTTGAACTAACCAAAAAGGAGTATTTTCAATAGGGATGGGTGATAGCAATTGGTTTGCTTTTAACCTAAAATCAGTATCTATACGAGAGAATAATCTACTAGCCGCTAGCAAAGGTGCTTCTTGCTCAAAAAACCAATGCGATTTAATTTTTATTAGCTGCCAAGTTTTATACTGTGGATCAAATGCTAATTCAGTGTAGGGCGTGACCATTCGGAAATCGTGTAAGGTCACAAAAAAAGATGGTAATTCCAACATAAATCTAAGCGCTTGTTCTGTAGGAACACCCAAAGGCAATATTGGTGTATAATCAGCAATTTTCTCAAGTATTGGCATTTTTTGCTGCTCTTTGCTAAATAGATCTGCCATTTTTTCAAGCGTAAGTCCTGATGTATGATATGCACAATTAGCTTGTGTAAAAAAATAAAGTTTTCCAATTTTCCCGCGATAAACCAATTCGCTACTCGCTATATCCGCAATAACTATAAATTCCTTAGCGCTTGGATCATAGTGAACGATTAAATCTTCCCCTTGCTGATCTGTAACGCCTTGTACTGAAATTAAGGTTTGATCTATCGTCTGGCTTTCTAAGTAAACCGAAATTGCATACCACCAATCGGTATGTGATTGTGTCCAGTCAGCAGAAAAACCTATAAGCTGTGTGTGGCCTTGCGCATCCACTGTTTTAAAAATATTTTCCGTCGTCAATACAATTAGTCTACCTTTATCCCATACCGCATTTTTAATGGCAAAATCAAGTATCTGTTGTGGAGATGTATTATCAAATGAAACAACACCTTGTTTGGCATCGACAGTTTGTAAATAAATTCTACCGCTTGTAGCAGTACGTTTTTCTTTTATAAAATAACTTAATACGCGTTGCGATCGATGGCTGTCGATAAAACAACCTAAATAATAGCCTTGCGCAACGTAAACTTCGAGATAGTCTTTATCTTCAATATCTTTTTCTTCTAAGCGGCTATATTGCATACTGATAAGCTGGTAATTCTCAGTTTCATTTCTAATCCAAATAAAGGCAGGTCGAGATGGTGTTATTAATAACGCCACATTTTCATTTATTTGCGGCAATTGTTTTTTTGCACTGAACTGCTGATAGATACGATGTGTTTGCTTTGCTTTAGCAAAATTCCACCGAATATGGTTTCGTAATATTTCTATTGATTCTTGCCACGTTTGCTTTTGTAAAAGAAGCAGTTCAATAGAGTCATTATCGTAACCATCAACGTAGGGGTTTTTAGAATAATCCTTCTCTACAGAATAATCTTCATCGTCAAAAGCATCCTTATCATCTGCACACTCAGGATAACTTACCCTCTCTACCGCCTTCCTTGATGCTAGGCTAGCAGGGTCTTTCATACGAAGATAAAAAGAGAGTAAATTGGAATTCTTAAGTGCAAATAATAATGATTTTCTATTTTCAGTATCGATTTTATAAAAAAAGGTATCTGCCACATTCACCAATAAATACTTTCCTTGACTATGCACCCATTTTATTTTTTCTGGAAAAGCATAATAATGGCGTAAGCGATTGGAATCTGTATGCGTACACCACAATAGCTTACGTTCTAGATGATAAAAAAAAGCCGTTTTTTTTTGTAAAGAAACTAATATTGCATCTTTTAACGTATTAGGAACATCAACTGTATAAAATAATCTTTCTCGTTGTTTTAAATACGTCGCTATACCTCGATAGCCGTCCTGCGTGTTGCTGTAATTAACTACTCTAAATATTGATTCCGGATCAGCACCTTGATACTTAACAAATTGATCCATCGTTTGCTGTTGTTTTTGTAAAGCAAAGTAATTGACTGTCGTTAATATTTTTTTATTTTGTGCAAGATCCAATATAAAACCATGTCCTTGTTTATCCACATAATTTAATCTTTTATTTTTTTGAAATCTTCCCAGAAAACTCTGTATCTCTATACTATTAATCTTGAGGCCCTTTTCAGTAAACTTGATAGTATCCTGCTGTAAGTTTTGACCATTTAATACCCAAGCATAGTTTTCATCAGTCTGGTATAAGCGTATTGAAACACCTGGATTAAGATAAATAACAGTTTGACCTGCTTTTAAATCATTAGCATGAATGTCATAAGTCAATAATCCTCGCATCTCTTCACTCAAACTTGGAATAACAAGACCTCGAGATAGTTCATCTAAAAAAATCGTAATAGAGGTTCGTGCTAGTTCTATATTAAATTTATATATGCCATAGGACGTAGGAAAACAATATTTGTCAGAAATAAAGTTTTTATTCCTTTGTAACAATCTAAGCGTATCTAGCTCGGCATCACGTCTAGCAATAATAGTAGGCTCTTGTTGATATTGATAATTAATATAAAAAGTAGAAGCAGGTAAAAGCCAGGTTTTAATAGCTAATTGATCTTTGCTTAAAGATAATACTTTAAGTAAATTCACACCTTCTCTGAAATCAAATAAATTCTTTTTGTCATAATCAACATAAGGGCATCCCGTTATTTTCTGAGATTTTGATGCATATATCCAAGGCCCTTCCAACACAATCGTTTTATCCCTAAAGTTAATTTTTTTAATTCCCACCCAATCAACAGGCCTCATGTAATGTTGTGCAAGTGGCAGAATAGACCTCTGTTCTTTCCCTGTCGCATCTTTCATTTCAAGGTTTGTAGCTAATTGATAACCCCCTTTCTTGTGTTGTGCTTGCATCCTATTAAAAAAACGGCCGACCTCTAAAGCGCTTTGGAAAAGTATTGCATAATTATTAACAAGCGCAGGTAAACCAACAGCTACGCCCATCAAAGGAACAAGTAAAATACTCGAAGTCGTAGCAATAAACTCTTCTGCAGCCATTGCTATCCCCATTTGTAGGGTGATTGCGCCATCAATCACTAACTGCGTTGTATAAACGGCTTTTTCTTCTTCGTTTTTGGCATTAACTAATTTATTAATGTCTAAACCGTCTTGAATCAATAAAAATAAATTACCAACCGCACCTAAGGCTTTATTAACTATTGATAGGCTATCTAGTAAAACATTATCAGCTAACAAAAATTCTTTTCCAACTAATTCACCTAACTGTAAGGCTGTCATTACATGCATATTGGATATAGCGGCTATGTTAAAATAGCACTCCACTTCTGTTATTGACCTACCCTCTCCACTTTTACAATCTTGTGTTTTGATAAAATCCATGATTGCTTTAGTAGATAACCCTATCCCTAGCATAATATCGCCACCAAAATGATCGATATTTTCTTGCAGTGTATTCGCTTTTAATTCATCCGCCAGTTTTTGCACCTTGTTTCGAAGTTTTTCAGGTTGTTTGACGTAAAAAAATAAGCTTTTGATTGCCATAAAGTTTTCATTAAGAATTTAATGAAAAAATAGTAAAAAGACTGCATATTTTTATTAATCAATAATACATAGTACTTATATGTTTGTAAACAATAGTAATGCCTTTTATAAAATAGCAAGTTTTTGCATAAAAAGAAAAACAGTTATTATTTAAACATGCGTCTAATTAAGAATGCTTTCTGGTCTTAGTGTAAGATTGATTTGTTGAAATGTATTAAATAAACTATTTTTAGGAACGGGTAAAGGCGATGCTTTGTAAACAGCGGTTTGCGCGGAACGATCTAACACAGAATTACCACTACTTTTTATCACTATAACTTCTAACACAATGCCGTTGGGCGCAAGTCGCACCATTAATTTTGTTTCTAGATACTTATCTACTTCTGGCGGTATAATCCATTGCTGCGCAATCGATTGTAAAATTAATTGACGATATTTTGCTGTAGTCGCCGCATTGCGCGCCGCAATTTGCTGCTTTTGTGCCAGCGTATTAAGCTCTTGCTGCAATAATTTTTGTACATTTTTCTGCGCCATATCTAAAGATTTAGCGGATACTAAAGAGTGTACACTATCCTTAATGAGCGGCTTACGATGTATTATTTTTTCTGAATGCTTTTTTTGGATAGGCGCAGAATTTTTTAGTTGAGATTTAGCAACAACTGACGTCGTATTGATCGCAGATTTAATTATTTTTTTTTCTTTGTCTGGCAAAGTAACAGGACTTTTATTTATTAATACTGGCTTTATTAATACTTTTTCTGTTTTTGGCGTAGGCATTTTCTTTGTTTTTTTTCCTAAATCCTGCATTGCCAATTCACTGCCACCAAGTACCGTAGCCTGAATGATGGGAGGTGGTGCAGAAGTGCTTAAGAATAAAGGTTTAGAATAACGCAATGTAACAAACAAGGCAGCAAATAATAAAATATGTAATAACGTGGCAAACAATAAAGAAAAATGATAGCTTTCTTTGCGGTTTACAGGACAACATTTCATTGTCACGTCGACTGTTTATCCGTGGACTCCGTTACCAGGCCTATATTAACAGCACCGACTTTCTGTAATAAGACCATTGCATTAACCACCTTTCCATAATTGACATCTTTGTCTGCTTTAACAAAAATTTGACGTTTCATTTTTTTTTGTTCGGCTAACTGTAATTGCTCACCTACTTGTTGGCTTAAGTCCGCTTCAGTTATAGGCATGTCTGGATGTACGGCTGTATTTAAATAAAGCTGGCCTTCCCGATTGACGGAAACGATCAGTGGTTCTTGTGATTGTGTAATCGTTTGTGCTTGCGCTTTAGGTAAATTAACTTTAACACCCTGCGATAGTAAAGGTGTTGTCACCATAAAAATAACCAGTAATACCAACATAACGTCGATATAAGGGACAACATTAATTTCTGCCAATGGGCCTCGTCGGCTTTGCCGTAATCTATTGTGTAACATGACTATTTCCGTGTATTTGACGATATAAAATATTCGAAAATTCTTCTTGGAAAGTATGGTACTGATAAAGTAAATGCTGAATTTGACTTGCGTAGCGGTTATAAAAAATAACCGCCGGAATTGCCACGAATAAACCCATCGCCGTAGCAATCAACGCTTCAGAAATACCGGGCGCGACCATGGCAATCGTTGCCGTTTGCTGAGAAGCCGATAAGGCTTGAAAAGAAGTCATTATTCCCCAGACAGTGCCAAATAAGCCGATATAGGGAGTCGTCGAACCTAAGGTTGCCAAGAAATCCAAATGTTTTTCAAGTTGTTGATGTTGCTGTGCGTAGGCGATGCGCATCGCACGTTGAACTCCTTCCATGATAATTGTTGGTTTGTCGCCAACTTGTTTGTGCAATCGCACAAATTCACGAAAACCGGCTTGAAAAATATAAGCTAAACCTTGATGCTTATCGGCACCTCGACTTATTTCAGTATAGAGTTTACTTAAATCAAGTCCGGACCAAAATTTCTCTTCAAATTGCGTGAGAATCTTTTTCGCCCGTCGTAGGAAAAAACCATGCTTTAAAATAATTGACCATGATAAAATCGATGCGAAAAGGAGCAATAACATCACCAATTTTACGATAAAGCTCGCTTGAAAAAAATAATCCCAAAAAGATGGATCAACTGAAAGCATACTACCCCCTTAAACTGACTAGGGCGTGTTGATAATTGTCAACATGCCTTAAGCTTCGTCTTTGTTTTTTTATTATTAAAAGTTGTCTACAGCTTGCTAAGGCAAGCGGTTTATTTAAAGTCAAAACGATAACTTATTTTATATTATCAGAAAAATCAAAATTGGGTTGTTTTTGTCCGTTGAGAGCCGGAAAAGTAAGGCCAAAATGTAAATACGTTTGTTTGCTAGCAATTCTACCGCGTGACGTACGCATGATAAAACCTTGCTGAATTAAATAGGGTTCTATCACCTCTTCTATGGTATCTCGTTCTTCACCAATAGCTGCTGCTAAACTATCCAATCCTACAGGCCCACCCTCAAATTTCTCAATCAGACTCAACAATAATTTACGATCCTGCGAATCAAATCCTTGTCTATCGACTTCTAACAAATCTAAAGCTTGCGCAGCAAGCGATGCTTCAATATGGCCATCGGCTTTGACTTGTGCAAAGTCTCTAACACGGCGTAATAAACGATTAGCAATACGTGGTGTCCCTCTTGCCCGTTTGGCAATTTCTATCGCACCATTTTGATCGATGCTAACATTCAAAATACTCGCCGAACGTTTGACAATGCGGCATAAATCATCAACGCTATAAAACTCGAGTCGTTGTATAATACCAAATCTGTCTCGCAGAGGAGAAGTCAATAAACCTGCCCGAGTCGTAGCGCCAATTAAAGTAAATGGCGGTAAATCCAATTTAATAGAACGTGCTGCAGGCCCCTCGCCTATCATAATATCCAGTTGGTAATCCTCAAGTGCTGGATATAATATTTCCTCAATAACCGGATTTAAGCGATGTATCTCATCAATAAATAAAACTTCTCGCCTTTCGAGATGGGTCAGTAACGCGGCTAAATCACCTGCTCTCTCCAAAATAGGACCCGACGTTTGTTTCAAAGAAACGTTCATTTCGTTTGCAATAATGTGGGCCAAGGTTGTTTTCCCCAACCCAGGCGGCCCAACGATCAATACATGATCTAAAGCCTCATTTCTGGCACGGGCTGCTTTAATAAAAAGACCCATTTGTTCAGAGACCGAAGATTGGCCCAAGTAATCTGCCAGAGCTAAAGGACGTATACGAGGCAATAGCTTTTCGTCTTCAGACAATATTTTAGGCGTAACGAAACGATCTGATAGCGACATACGATCTAGTAGTTAAAGAGGTAAACAGTTTTGCAAAAAAACTATATTGAGTAATTATTAGCTATTTCTTCAACATTTAGCAAGAAAGGAATTAGAATTAGCTGATTGAGAAAAATCTAATGAAGGTTAAAATAACAGTTGTTTGTTTGAAGGAGTGAGACACCTAATACCCACCTGGAAATTTGAGTACTGAGGTCGGCTTTGACCTGATAATTTCTTTTCTGATTTTTTCTATTACTATATTTAAATCCTTTTTATCAGCTATCTCAAATTTTAGCGCTGCTCAAATTTCGGCGTTAACTATTTTTTTGTATTTTGTAAAATAAATTATTTTTATTGACTAAGTTAACTATTATTTAATTTATAAATTGATAATCATTTTAAGCTGAAGATTCTTTTATAAAATGTTATCCTTTAAGGATAAAATCTATTTAGGTGAGATTTTTACTAAACATTTTTCAAATTAAAAAAGCGGTAAAATTTATTAATAAAATTTCTTTACAAAAAGAGAATAATAATGATTATTGAGACTATAACAGCATTTGTTGCGGTCAAGATCACATGGGAAACACTAGAAATTTTGCATTTGCTTCATGTGGGTCATCTGGCCAGTGATGCTGGCTATAGAGGGGCAAATTACTTATTACAAGGCATACAGAAACGTTGTCAGGAAATTCAGGACGATAAAAACCCGGCTCAACGATTGGAACTCGACGCAAAAACCCTTTATAACTATGACACTCCTGACACTAACACACTCAAGCAACTTCATGAAAAAGCGCAAGCCTATTTAGTTATATTAAAAAGTCGCATTAAAAACTTAAAAAATCTACAAATTTATTTTGAAGAAATTTCAAAACTTTTGGAAAATCTCGTTACCAGCTTATTATCAACTGATAAGGAACAGCACTTTTTATTTAATTTAATAAAGCTTGAAAGTAAATTGCTCCATTTTAAAATGGAGTTAACCCAGTTTTTATATTGGTTTCCACCCCCTCCGCGTCAAATATTGTAT